>NZ_BAABWV010000009.1:0-176426 GCF_040365005.1 Aquicoccus sp. SU-CL01552
ATACCGCCATACCGCCCCGTGAAACGGTGGAGTCGGGCGGATTGGCCAGTCCGGGCATGAAAGATCCCGCCCGGTCAACCGGGCGGGCCGGGATCAGGGCAATACAGTGTTCCCCTACCCTTCAACCTCAACCGCCGTCACCCCGGCCAGCGACAACGCGGCGGCGGCATCATCACCGGGGATCGCCAGCACCCGGCCCGGCGCGGCCTGGACCGGCGCGGCCGGGTCAAGGATCGCCACGGCGGATTGCGCGCGGGATGCGGCGGCAAGGTCCGCCTCGGGGGCGTGATCCGGGGCGGTCAGGGGCGATCCGGCGGCGGTGAAAAACACCGGCTTGACCAGCGAGGACGCCACGGCATAGCGGTTGCCGCCCGCGTCCTCATAGCCCGCCGCGCGGAACGTCCGGTCATCCCCGGCACTCTCGCCAAGCACCAGCGCAAGCTGGTTGGCGTCCGCGACCATCGCCTCGGGGCAGATGATCGTCACGCGGGACGTGTAATCGCTCATAGGGTCACCCCCGACAGGTTGGCGAGGTAGGTTTCAAGGCGGGTGCGCTCGGTGACGGTGACGGCCCGATCAAGGATCACCACGCCGAACACATCCCCCTGCGCAAATTCGGCCGGTGCGCTTATGCGGCTCATCAGCCTGAAATCAGTGACGCCCCCGGTTGACGCCCCGGCAGGCAAGGCGTGATCAACGGATGTATCCGTCCGCGCGGAACGATACGTCTCGACCTCGGACGCCAGGTTTATGGAAAACACATCCCGACTCGCCACCGACAGACCGGAATTGAAATTATCCATCCAGTAGTGGTTGCCGAGACCATCAACCTCTTGCACCCGGATCACCATCCCCCACGCCTTAAGCGAGCTTGATGATCCAGAGTGGAGGACGTGATCATACCAGGTCGTTGCGTGGGTGGTAAACTCGCCCGCAACGCAGGCGAATCGGTCAGCCCGGCCAGCGATTGCGGAAACCCCGGTATCCAGCCAATCATCCACGCCGTCGAAATCCAGATACCACCCACCGCCCGCATCCTGCGCCAGCGTCGGGCGGGCCGCACTGGTGGATTGCGTGGCGTGGTTGCCGTTGCCGGACAGGTCGGCCAGATAGCCCACCGGGTCGCCATCCCCCGCCGGGGTGGTCCCCGCCGCGTCCTGAAAACAGGTGGTCGGGCCGGGGAGGTAAAGCGCGCCTTGCTCGCCACTGGCGAACAGGGAGGCGCTAGACCAGGAACTGCGCCGACAGAACGGCACAGGAAACCCCGAGATAGGGCCCGAGAACGCGGATATCAGATCATGCATGGCTGCAGGACACCTTTCCGCCCGCCGGAGCAAAGCCCCAGATGCGACCGCCATCCGCGCCCGGCCACCACTCATCCAATGTGAAATGGGCCGCCACCCCCCACCCACGCAAGAGCAATACCGCTCCGTCAATGCTGCCGGGTTCCACCGTCGTGCCGCGCTGCAGCCAGACGTCGTTGTAGGTCACGTTCTGCGCGCGGATCGCCACCACATCCTCGGTGGTCAGCATGACCCATACACCTGGGGGGAAATCGGTTGTGCCGTGATGCTTTGCCATGTGTGTCTCCTTCCGGCTGGTCGCGCGATCGGCTGCTCGGCTGACGGCGCGGGGATGCACTGCGTCGCATTTGAGGATGAAGAACCAGTTGCCGGACCGTGCGATGCCCCTCCGGCATATCGGCCCCCCTTCCCCCGTCACTGATCTCCCCCCGTTCGTCTCCAACGTCCCTTTGGCCCGGCGCTCGGCCCGGCGGCACAAGATGGGCGCCCCCTGCGAAGCGTGGGCCCGGATCGCGGCAGCAAGACGCTTCGACGTGCTTTTGCGCCGAAAACGCTGGGGCCGATTGACATGGATCAAGACAGTGCTCATGTCGGGGGCCTATGGCTGTCAAAGTGTTTTTGTCGGAAATACCCGATACAATCATGACGCCATGAAATAGAGTGTGGGCCTAACGACATGGGACTTGCTGGATTGCCACTCGCCCTGACATCTCCGGGAGAGCAGGTCGAGGTGGTCGCCGTGGCGGCCAAACCGGAGATGCGCAGGCGCCTGTGTGACCTCGGCGTGATCGCCGGAAAGACACTGAGAGTGGTTCAGAAAACCGGGACCGGCCCGATGGTGATCGCCTTGGGTGACACCCGTTTCGCGCTGGATCCCTCGATGGCGCGCACCGTCCTGGTCACCCCGTCGCAGAACAAGGAAAGCACAGGCAATGATCTTGAAACTCAAGGAACTTGCGGTCGGCGACCATGCCGTGGTCGCTGGTTTCGCTGACGGCGGACAGGCCTACCGCCAGAAACTGCTGTCGATGGGGCTGACCCCCGGGGCCGAGTTCCGGGTCACGCGGGTCGCGCCGCTTGGCGACCCGGTCGAAATCCGGGTCCGTGGGTTCGCGCTCAGCCTGCGCCGGGCCGAGGCCGATGCGCTGAACGTGCGGAAAATCGCCTGATGACCGGCCTGACGATCGCCATCGCCGGCAACCCGAACTGCGGCAAGACCACGCTGTTCAATGCGCTCACCGGTACGCATCAACAGGTGGGCAATTGGGCCGGCGTCACCGTCGAGAAAAAGGTGGGCCGGTTTTCCCATGCCGGGGAAACTGTCGAATTGGTGGACCTTCCCGGGGTCTATTCGCTCAGCGTGGCCGGCGGGACGACCTCGCTCGACGAGCGGCTGGCGCGGGATTACGTGGTGGGCGAGCGGCCCGACCTCGTGGTCAACGTACTCGACGCCTCGAACCTGGAGCGCAACCTCTACCTCACGGTCCAACTGCTGGAGATGGGCGCGCCGATGATCGTGGCGCTCAACATGATGGACATGGCCCGCAGCCGCAGCATCGAGATCGACCTCTCCCGCCTGGCCGAGCACTTGGGCTGCCCGGTGGTGCCGATCGTCGCCAGCCGCGAGACCGGGATCGACCAGTTGCGCGACCGGATGGTCGAGGCCGCGCACGCCGGGGCCGCGCCGCGCGGCGATATCGAATTCGGCCCCGAGCTGGAACAGGCGATCGCCCGCCTGATCCCGGTCCTCGAGGCCGAGGGCCATGGTGACATGGCGCGCTGGCTGGCGATCAAGCATCTCGAGGGCGACGAGTTGAACCCGGCGCTGACCAGCCCCGCGATCGAGAAGGCCGCCTCCGATACCCGTGAACCGCTGGAAGAGACGCTGGGAATGGAGGCCGACACCGCCATCGCCTGCGGGCGCTATGACTTCGTCACCCGCATGGCGGCGGACAGCATGCGCCGCACCACCGAACTGACCCGCACCCATTCCGACCGGCTCGACCGCCTTGTCCTCAGCCGGACCCTCGGCATCCCGCTGTTCCTGCTGGTGATGTACCTGATGTTCATGTTCACCATCAACATCGGCGGCGCCTTCATCGACTTCTTCGACATCCTGGCCGGCGCGCTCTTCGTCGATGCCCCGGCGGCCCTGTTCGCGGCCATCGGCATGCCCGCCTGGCTCAACACCGTTCTGACAACCGGGGTCGGCGGCGGCATCCAGACCGTCGCGACCTTCATCCCCGTCGTGGGCTTCCTGTTCCTGTTCCTGTCGCTGCTGGAGGATTCCGGCTACATGGCGCGCGCCGCCTTCGTGATGGACCGGTTCATGCGGATGATCGGCCTGCCCGGAAAAAGCTTCGTGCCGCTGATCGTCGGTTTTGGCTGCAACGTGCCCGCGATCATGGCGACCCGCACGCTGGAAAACGCCCGTGACCGGATCATCACGATCATGATGGCGCCCTTCATGTCCTGTGGCGCCCGCCTGCCGATCTATGCGCTCTTTGCCACCGCGTTCTTTCCGGCCGGGGGGCAGAACCTCGTCTTCGGGCTCTACCTGATCGGCCTGGCAGCGGCGGTGGGCACCGGGCTGATGCTCAAGACCACCCTGCTGCGCGGCGAGGCCTCGCCCTTCGTGATGGAGCTTCCGCCCTATCACCTGCCGACCCTGCGCAGCCTGTTGCTGCGGACCTGGGACCGGCTCAAGAGCTTCATCGTCGATGCCGGCCGGGTCATCGTCGCGATGGTGGTCGTTCTGGCCTTTCTCAATTCCTGGGGCACCGACGGCAGTTTCGGCAACGAGGACAGCGAGGCCTCGGTGCTGTCCGAGGTCGGCCGCGCCCTGACGCCGGCCTTTGCGCCGATGGGTCTGGAGCAGGACAACTGGCCCGCCACCGTTGGCGTCTTTACCGGCATCCTAGCCAAGGAGGCCGTGGTTGGCACGCTGAACACGCTCTACCAGGACCTGGCCGACGACGGCGGCGATGAGCCCCCCTTCTCGCTGTCGGGCAGCGTCGCCGAGGCCTTCGCCACCATCGGCCCCAACCTGCGCGATGGGGTGGGCCTGGCAACGGACCCGCTCGGGATCGGTGCCGCGACCTCCGACACCCCGGATCAAGCCGCCAAGGCGCTCGAGGTCTCCACCGGGACCTTCGGGACCATGGCGGCGCTGTTCGACGGCCAGGTCGGGGCCTTTGCCTACCTGCTGATGGTGCTGCTCTACATGCCCTGCGTCGCCGCCATGGGCGCGGTGTGGCGCGAAACCACTCCGGGCTGGACCCTGTTCGCGGGTGGCTGGACCCTGGCACTCGGCTACGGGTCGGCGGTTCTGTTCTATCAGGCCGCGACCCTTGCCCGGCACCCGGTCAGTTCTGCGCTTTGGATCGGCGGGATCCTGGGGGCCTTGGTGGTGTTCTACGGCCTCCTGCGCTGGTTCGGTCGCCGCACACCACCCGCAAACCCGTTGATAGCCCCGGCCAAGTAGGGGGAGCGCAGATGCTGCAGGAGCTCAGAACCTATGTCGAGCGCAACGGCGCCGTGAGCATCCTCGACCTGTCGAACCACTTTCACGTGGCCCCCGACGCGTTGCGCGGCATGCTCGACCACTGGGTGCGCAAGGGTGTCCTGTCCCGCCAGTCTCTCACGACCAACTGCGGCGGCTGCGCCTCGGCCGGACAATGCGGTGGTTGCGGCGTGCTCGCCAGCCTCGAGATCTATGAGGCGACAAGCTGAAACCCCGGGCGCGGAGGACACACCAAGCGGGGTGAACGACGGGAGATCACCGGTCTCCAGCATCCGGGGCACCACGTATTTTTAGCCCGGGAACACGTCGAACAGCCCTCCGGCGCCGTGGTCCCGTCCCAGGGGTCGCAATATTTCAGGATCTCTGCAGGCGGGCGACCTTGGACCATTCCGCGACGAAGGCCTCATAGGGCTTGGCCCGTGCCATGCGCGCCTTGCGCACGGTCTCACGCTTTGCCTCTGTCGCCGCCTTGTCGGCAAGAGCGGTGTGCTCATCGATCACCACCGCACAGACATCGCGGGCGGCCTCCTTCGAACAGCGGCCAGCGGAGACACCATCGCTGACCGCCTTGGGATCGCGCTGCAGCGGGTTGCCATAACCGGCGCCACCCGCGGCACGGCGCCGATCCCGGGTTGGACGGTCGACCGCAAGATCGCTCCCGAGCGGTAGAGTCCTGATCGTTTTTTCGGCGATCCAGGACCTATAGCCGCCATTCTCCGTCACCCGTTCCGCACCGAAACGAAAACGCTTGAAAGCCGGCAACGACATCATTACCTGGCTAATCATTACCAAGGCAATAAAAGGCGCGTCATGCCCTCAGATATCCACAAGGACTTCCTGCCGGCGGCCATCGGCCTGATCCGGGAGATCCGCAAACGGTTCAATCTGCGCGCCGCAGCGCTGGATATGACCTATGCGCGGGCGCAGGCGCTGGTGGCCATTGCCGGAAACGAAGGCATGACCCAGGCCGAGCTGGCCAAGCATCTGGATATCAGGACCCCCTCGATGACCCGCACGTTGGATCACCTCGAGGAGCAGGGCCTGATCGAACGGCGCGCCGTGGCCGGAGACAAACGCGTGCGCTCCTTGTACCTGACGGACATCGCCCATGCCCAGGCGGACAAGGTCGTCGGCTTTACCGAGGAGCTGCGGCGCGAGCTGTATCGCGACATCGACCCGGGCGATCTCGAGAACGCCTTGACTGTCATCAAGCAATTGCAACGGAACCTCGAACGGGTGCGGGACTGATGTCTGCCTCGGACGCACAGGTGCAGCCCCACGCGGACCCGGCGCAGCCCCCTGCCAAGACAAGGGCACAGACCGCAGGCTATCTGTTCGCGGCCATGTTCATTGCCTTGTCGCAGGCCCTGGGCCAGGGGTTCCTGTCCGCCAACATAACCACCCTTGCCGGAGAGCTGGGCGCAACGGTCAGTGATACCACCTGGCTGATGGTGGTCTTCATGGCCCCGCGCGCGGCCTTGCCGTTGATCCTGATCAAGGTGCGGACCCAATATGGCCTGCGCCGCTTTGCCGAGGTGTCGATCGTCGTCTACGCGGTGGTCGCGGGAATCAGCCTGTTTGCCACCGATCTGCGCTCGGCGTTGTTGGTGGAACTGCTCTCGGGCATCGCCGCCGCTCCGCTGTCGACGCTGGCCTTCATGTACATGCTGGAGCCGCTTTCACCGCAGAAAAAGCTGAGCCTTGGCTTGCCCCTGGCGCTGACGTTCATGTCGCTGGGCATACCGCTGGGGCGGGCGCTGTCGCCGATCCTGCTCGAAAACAGCAACTGGCAGAACCTCCTGCTCATCAAGCTGGGCATGTCGATGACCTGCCTCGCGCTCGTCTTTCGCCTGCCGTTGATCTCGGGCGAAAGGATGAAGGTGATCGAACGGCTGGATCTGCTCAGCTTTTCGCTCATCACCGCGTCATTTGCCGGATTTGTCGCCTGTTTCACCACCGGCGCGACCTATTGGTGGACCAGCACGCCCTGGATCGGCGTTGCCATGGCGGGTGCGATCGGCACGCTGGTCGCCGCCTTCCTGATCGAGTTGCAGCGCAAATCGCCACTGGTCGACGTGCGCTGGCTGATGACGCCTGCGATGCTCCAGTTTACCGCCGCGTTGTTCCTGTTCCGGATCATCCTGAGCGAACAGACCAGCGGTGCGCCGGGGTTGTTCCAGGCGCTGGGCTATTCCGCCGCGCAAATGGCACCGCTGTTCTGGGTGATCTCCGCGGCGACACTGGCCGGCGGGCTGGTCTGTTGCCTTGTGCTGACGCCGCAGCGCGTGCCCCTTATCCACCTTGCCGCCCTGGCCCTGATCGCATTTGGCGCCCATCTGGATGCCCAGGCAAATTCGCAGATCGCCCCCTCGAGCATGTATCTCAGCCAGGCGATCATCGGCTTTGCGGCGGCGCTGTTCCTGCCCTCGGCCATGGCCATCGGGCTGGTCTCGGCCCTGATGCGCGGGCCGCAGTACATCCTCAGCTTCATTATCGTGTTCCTGTCGAGCCAGGTCCTGGGCGCAACGATCGGGAGCGGCATCTTCCGCACGCTGATCTTCATGCGGACCAAGGCCCATGCCCAATGGCTCAACGAGCACCTGGTCACCGGAGACGGGATGGTGAATCAGCGCCTGGCCCAGATCGCCACCACCCTGTCGCACAGCATCAGCGACACCGCGCTTCTCAAGGTCCAGACTGCAAAGCAGCTCGGGATCGTCGTATCACAGCAGGCAACCGTCGCCGCCTATAACGATATTTTCCACATGATCTCGCTTCTGGCTCTTTTCGCCATGGCGGTTCTGGCCGGGCACATCCTGCACATGACAATGCGGAAACGGATGGCGGGAACGCCGCCGGTTCCGGCACAATGAGGGTCTGACATGACTTTGTTCAAACACCACTTCCCGACCTTCGCCGTCTTCCTGATCGGCCTTGCAGGCGTCCTGGCGGTTCTCTTCGCGTGGCAGTTGCCGCCGTTTGCCGGCACCGAGGTTCGCACCGACAATGCTTATGTGCGCGGCAGGGTCATCACCCTGTCGCCGCAGATTTCCGGCTATGTGACCGAGGTTCCCGTGCAGGATTTCCAGCAGGTCAGACAAGGCGATATCCTTGTGAAACTGGATGACCGGACGGCCCGGCAATCGCTGGCGAAAGCCCAGGCCGCCCTGACCGCCGCCAAGGCCGCGCTGGCCTCGAACGCGCAAAGCATCCGCTCTGCCGAGGCTGTCGTGCAATCGCGCAAGGCCGCGCTGGATGCGGCAGAGGCCGCGCTGGACAAGGCGCAAGCAAACGCAGAGCGTCAGAAAAAGCTGGAGGAAAAGGGCCATGCCTCGACCTCGGATGTCGAGGACAGCACCTTGTCCCTGCGCCAGGCTGAGACGGCCCTGATCACGGCGCAAAGCAATGTCGCAGTGGCGCAGGAGGACCTGGAAACGCTCAGGATCAATATCGAGTTGCTCACCGCGCAGCTGGCCAGCGCAAAGGCATCGGTGGAACTGGCCCAGATCAACCTTGAGCACACCGTCGTCCGTGCCCTTCACAAGGGGCGGCTTGGCCAGATCGGCGTGCAACCGGGGCAGTTCGTAACGGCCGGAACCTCGCTGATGTCCTATGTGGAGCCCGAGGTCTGGGTCATCGCCAATATCAACGAACGTGAACTGGCCGACATGGAAGTGGGCCAGCAGGTCAGCTTCACGGTTGACGCGCTGCGCGACAAACCCTTTACCGGCCGCGTGACGCAATTCTCTCCGGCGACGGCCTCGGAATACAGTGTTCTGGGCAATTCGACGGCAACCGGGAATTTCACCAAGATCGCGCAACGCCTGCCCGTCAAGATCGAGATCGATCCGGACCAGCCGGACAGGGATCGTTTGGCACCGGGCATGTCCGTGGTTCTGCACGCGTTGCGGGTTGGACAAAACGCCAGCGGATAAGCGCAAGAAATCCGGGGATGTCCCAAGTATCAACGACGGCGAAAATAGGGCCACGCGTGGTGTGCATCCCCGGCGGTAAGGGCACAGATACCCGCCATTGCCTCCCGGATGCAACTGAAGCGCGGGGCACTCGCCGGCCCGCGTATGCGCCTGCCGGGTAACCGTTTGTGGCGCTTCCACTACAAACTTGTCCCATAACGATCCCGTCCATTCACGACAGAGGATCGCGCATCAAACCATGGGATCAAAAGCCTGGGATCGCGCGATCTCAAACGACCCGCTCCCCCCGTCTCGGAAAACACACAGAATCCCGAACCCGAATTCGGCCGCCTGTCTCTGCCAGATGACGAAAGAAACCTCCAACCAAGATCGCGCTGGAGAGATCATCGTGACCAACATGGAGCCAAAAACGATTACCGAACGAATGAATTTCGTTGCGCAGCCGGCGTCTCGCGCCACCCGTTTCTCACAAGTCTATGAAAAAATGGTGCACCTGATAGGATTCGAACCTATGGCCTCTGCCTTCGGAGGGCAGCGCTCTATCCAGCTGAGCTACAGGTGCCTGTGGAATGGGCGTATAGGCCAAAGGCGCAGGCTTCGCAATCGCAAAAACGGCCCCCGGCCAAGGTAGATTTCAACACGTGGTCGGAGGCAGCGACGTCCTCTCTGCCCCCAGCCCGTTCAGACGGGTTTGACCGCCGAGGCCAGCATCGTCATCTCGGGGATCATCACCTCCACCTCGATATCGACAAAACCGGCCGTCTCCAGCGCCGTGCGCAGCCAACCCTCGTCGAGCGAGCGGGCCCGCGGGGTAAAGGCGGTGTGCTGCAACTGCCAGAGCGCCGCCAGTTTCGGCCCGCTGCGGTCCGAGCGCACCACGAAATCATGCAGCAACAGCCGCCCCCCGGGGGCCAGTTGGTCACGCGCGCGCGCCAGCAGCCCGTCGTGGGTTTCTCCCGGCACACCGGAGAACAGGTAGGACATCAGGATAACGTCCTGATCCCCCGGCCAGTCGGTGTCCAGCGCGTTGCCCTCCACGTAGGAGATCCGCTCCGACAGCCCCGCCTTTCCGACATAGTCGCGCCCCAGCGCGGCGACATTGGGGAAATCGACGATGGTCGCGGCCAGCTCCGGGAACGCCTCGCACAGGGTGATGGCAAAGGCGCCGGTGCCGCCGCCCACGTCCAGCAGCCGCCGCGCATCGGAGAGGTCGATCTTGCGCGCCAACTGCCGCGCCGGCCCGAGCGAGCCGGAATGCTGGCTGGCGGAATAGAGCCGGGCCTCCTCCGGGTCCGAGAACCATTCGGCGTAAGAGGCGGTCGCCTCTTCCGGCAGCTTGTCCTGCAGGGCGTCGTCGATCTGGTCCAGAAGTCCGTACATCTGCTGGCCGACCTGCAGCCGCAGGTAATCGCCGAAATCGTACTTGGCGCCTTTCACCAGAAAGGACTCGGCGGCCGGGGAATTGCGGAACTTGCCGTTCTCACCCTCGACCAGCCCTAACCCCGCGAGCGCGGTCATGAGCGTTTCGGTCCGGATCTCGTCCAGAGGACAGCGCCGGGCCAGGTCGGCGCAGCTCATCGGACCGTCGGCGAGGTGGGTGAACACCCCTGCCCCCAGCCCGGCGAACAGCGCCTTGGAGCCCATGAACCCGAAAGCGATTTCGGAAATCTGATCGGCTTCGGTGAGTACGGTCATGCGGTCTTCCCCGGTTGTTGCACTGGCGTGAGCCTAGACGCAAAACCGGAGAATTACCATTCGCGACACGCCGTGTCGCTTTCAGAACATCAAGGTGCCCGAAAAACGATCAGCCGAACAGATCATGCGCCAGTTCCAGCGCCTCGATCAGAACGTCCACTTCGGCCTTGGTATTGTACAATCCGAACGACGCCCGGCAGGTCGCCGTCACGCCCAGGTGATCCATCAGCGGCCCGGCGCAGTGATGGCCGGCGCGCACCGCAATCCCCTTCTTGTCGAGAATGGTCGAGACATCATGGGCATGGGCCGCCCCCTCCAACGTGAAGCTGAAGATCGCCGCCTTGCCCGGCGCGTGGCCCTGCACCTGCAACCAGTTGAGCCCGGTCAACCGCTCCTGCGCGTAGTCCCGCAGACCCGCCTCATGCGCCGCGATGTCTTCCATGCCCAGAGACATCATGTAGTCGAGCGCCACGCCCAACCCGATGATCTGCACGATCCCGGGGGTGCCGGCCTCGAATTTCATCGGCGGGTCGTTGTAGATCACCGCCTCTTTCGAGACCTCCTTGATCATGTCGCCGCCACCGATGAAGGGGCGCATCTCGGCCATCCGGTCAGACTTGATATAGATCGCGCCCGAGCCGGAGGGCCCATACAGCTTGTGCCCGGTGATGGCATAGAAATCACAACCGATGTCGGTCACGTCCACCGGCATATGCACCGCCGCCTGGCTGCCGTCGACCAGCACCGGCACGCCCTTGGCATGGGCGCCTTGGGTGATTGCCTTGACGTCCACCACGGTGCCCAGCACGTTCGACGCATGGGTGACGGCCACCAGTTTCGTTTTCGGCCCGATGGCGTCGATCACCGCCTGCGGATCAAGCGAGCCGTCGGGGGCCGTATCCACCCACTTCAGAACCACCCCCTGCCGTTCGCGCAGGAAATGCCACGGCACGATATTGGCATGGTGTTCCATCACGCTCAGCACGATCTCGTCGCCGGCCTGCATCCGCGGCATCGCCCAGCCATAGGCGACCAGGTTGATCCCCTCGGTGGTGCCGGAATTGAAGACGATCTCATCTTCGCTCGGGGCGTTCAGGAACCGCGCGATGGTGCCGCGCACGGCCTCGTACTTGTCGGTGGCCAGGTTCGACAGGTAATGCAGCCCGCGATGCACGTTGGCATACTCGTGGCTGTAGGCCTGCGTCACCGCGTCGATCACCACCTGCGGTTTCTGCGCCGAGGCGCCGTTGTCGAGATAGGTCAGCGGCCGCCCGTTCACCTCGCGCGCGAGGATCGGAAAATCGGCCCGGATCGTGTCCACGTCATACATGGGAGATGTCCCCGGATATCATGCCCCCGAAAAGGGCCAGCAATACAGACAGCGCCACCGCCATCAAGACGAACGAAAGGACCAGCACCCCGCCCGCCCGTGGCAGCGAGTTCAAGCGGTGCGCCTGATCGACGAAATGCAGCAGGATGTAGATGCCCAGCACGGTCGCGGCCAGCACCAGGAGCATCGCCAACATCGGGATGGTCAGCGACAGGACCAGCGTCACCACCTGGACCAGCACGCGCAGCACCTGCAGCCACAGCACCACGACCAGCACGTCGGTCAGCGCCCCGCGTCCGCCCAGGATGCGCCCGGCCCAGTAGAGCGCCACCACGGTCAGGACCAGCCCGATCGACACCATCGCCAGATAGAAAAAAGGCGACTGGAACAGCGGCATCACCATCGCCGGCCCCGGCATCAACAGGCCCGACAGGCTGAACAACAGGGTATTGACCACCGCCGCCAGCGCCAGACCGGTCCACAACACCTCGCGCGACAGGTTCCAGGCGATCAGGCGCCGGGCCGCCTCGGCCGGGTCCTTGATCGACAAAAGGATCATCTCGCTCCAAATCGCGCGTGTCATTCTAACGCCCTTTCCGCCTGCCGTAATCCAGCCAGCCAGAACCACAGGAACACCCCCAGCGCAAGACCGCCAACCGTGTCCAGCGCCGGGCCCGGACCGATGAGCCCCGCCACCAGCCCATGCAACAGCAACACCGGCGCGGCAGCCAGCAACGCCCAGAACAACGCCAGGCGCGCGCCGTACCAATCGCCCCTGCCCCCGACGAGGCGCGCCACAACGTGCGACAGCGCCGCGATCACGTAGAACAGGATCGGTGCAAAGATCACCCAGGCCAACAGGCTGGCGCCCATCAGCATGTTCAACTCCTGCCCGGTCTCATGCGCCTCGCGCGCCAGTCGCGGCATCTGCGCGACAAAGACCAGCACGCAGCCCGCCATCAGGAAGGCCAGCGCACGATCCTCGCGCTGACCCATCTCGAGCAGGCGACGCACGACGCGGCCCGGCCCCCGGTAGGAGGCCGCGATGTCGCTGGTGACCGCCATCAGCCCCGCCGCGTCAGCCAACCGCGCAGCCGGTCGAGCAGATCCTCGGACAGGGTCTTGTCCTCGATCTCGTCCAGCGCCTCGGCCAGAAAGGCCAGCGTCAACAGGTCGGTCGCCTCTTTCTCGGGCACCCCGCGCGAGCGCAGGTAGAACAGCCCGTCCTCGTCGATCGCGCCGCTGGTCGAGCCGTGCGAACAGGCCACGTCATCGGCATAGATCTCCAGCTCCGGCTTGGCGAGGAACTGGCTGTCGTCATCCAGCAAAAGCGCCTGGCTGATCTGGTAGCCGTCGGTCTTCTGCGCGCCGGGTTTGACCAGGATCTTGCCCTGGAACACGCCCACGGCGCCGTTGCGCAGCACCTTCTTGAACACCTGGCGGCTTTCGCAGTTCTCCGCGTCATGGGTGACAAAGACGGTGTCATCATGGTGAAAATCGCCGTCGCCCACACAGGCGCCGGCCACATGGGTCACCGCGTCGTCACCGGTCAGCTCCACCACCTGCTCGTTCCGGGTGAGAACCCCGTTCACGGTCAGCGTGAAGGACTTGTAGACCGAGCGCGTGCCGAGCCGGGTGAACATGTGGGTCACCGCGCGACGCTCGTGATCGCGCCCCTGGCTGCGCACGTGGTGCAGGGCGCCGCCATCGGCGACATCGGCCTCGATCACCTTGTTGAACCGCGCCGCGGCCGGCCCGTTCTCGAGGATCGTCGCCTCGGCCCCCGGCTCGACCCGGATGACATGGTGCAACAGCGCATCCGAGGTTTCGGATTCATGCACGTACACCAGGCTGATCGGCTTGCTCGGCTTGCCGGTGACATGTATCGCGACCCCATCGACGGCAAAGGCCGTGTTGAGCGCCGCCAGCGGACGCGCGACCGGGGTCTGCCCCCGGGCCTCGAGCACGCCGAACAGATCCTTGGCCCAGTGGATGTCCTTGCCGCAGATATCCGCGATCCGGTCGATCTGGACCCCCTCCAGCGCCAGGTCATCCGACGCGTCGGGGTCGAACACCCCGTCGACAAAGACGATCTTGAGCCGGTCGATCCGGTCGAACACCGGCGCCTCGTCGTTCGCGAACAGCGCCGCCGGAACCACCTCGGGCTGGGTCAGCGTCTCGGGGCGGGTGTATTTCCAGTACTCGTCGCGCCGCGTCGGCACGCCCATAGCCTGCAGCCGGGCCAGCGCCTCCTGCCGGGCGGGGAACAGGCAGCCCCCCTCGGGCAGGGTCAGCCCGGCCAGCCGCGCCGCCGTCGCGTCCTGTTTCAGTTGGGGCAATGCCATCACGCCACCTCGTTCAGGATGTCTGCATAGCCGTTGGTTTCCACCTCCAGCGCCAGGTCCGGCCCGCCGGTCTTGATGATCCGCCCGTCGGCCATGATGTGCACCACGTCCGGTTTGATATGGTCCAGCAGCCGCTGGTAGTGGGTGATCACCAGGAACCCGCGCCCCTCGTCGCGCAGCGCGTTGACCCCGTCGGCGACCAGCTTCATCGCGTCCACGTCAAGGCCGCTGTCAGTCTCGTCGAGGATACACATCTTGGGTTCCAGCATGGCCATCTGCAGGATCTCGTTGCGCTTTTTCTCGCCGCCCGAGAACCCGACGTTGACCGGGCGTTTCAGCATGTCGGCGTCGATCTTGAGCGACTTGGCACGTTCGCGCACCAGCTTGAGGAAGTCGGTCGCGCTCATCTCGTCCTCGCCACGGGCCTTGCGCTGCGCGTTCACGGCGGTGCGCAGAAAGGTCATGTTGCCGACCCCGGGGATTTCCACCGGGTACTGGAACGCCAGGAACAGGCCCGCCGCTGCGCGCTCTTCCGGCTCCATCGCCAGCAGGTCGACACCGTCCAGCGTGGCGCTGCCCTCGGACACCGCATAGCCGCCGCGACCGGACAGGACATAGCTGAGCGTCGATTTGCCCGAGCCGTTCGGCCCCATGATCGCATGCACCTTGCCCGGCTCGACCGTCAGGTCGACGCCCTTGAGGATCTGCTTGTCCTCTTCTTCAAGATGAACGTGCAGGTTCTTGATTTCCAACATGTCTTACCTCTTTCTCGTCTCTGTCTCCGGGCGGATCGCCGCGGGAATTTTTCGGGGACGGACCGCTCAGGGCCGCGTCATGAATCGAATGATCTGCAACAGCCGGTCGGGCGGCACCGCCAGCGGCACCACCTCGAAGGCGGCCATGCGACCGATGATATGGGGCACGCCCAGGAACTCCTCGACCTTCGCGAACCAGCGCCGCTTGGTGTAATCGTCGAACAGCAGCGTCACCGGCCGGGTGATCGAAAATGCGGTGGCCAGCGCGCAGCCGATGCGGAACCGGCCATCGACCAGCACCACGTCGGGGTGGCGGAACCCGCCCCGCCGCCAGACCTTGAGCGGGTAGTCGGGAAAGTTGCGCCAGGCGCTGTCGTCCGCCGGATGGCCCCAGTCGCGGGTCGGGCCGATGTCGGCCCAGACCACGTCCACCGTGCTGCCCTCTGCCGGCGGGTTGGCGCGGAACCAGTCGCGCATCATGCGCGCCCAGCCCCGGTCGCTTTCCACCGAGGTGACATGCTTGCCCGGCATCTCGGCCGCCATAACGGTAGAGCCGCCCGATCCGTATTCCAGGATCGTGTCCGCCGCCCCGTAGGCCGCGCGCAAGGCCTCGGCCTCGGGCCTTGGCAGGGTCAGCACCGGACGCTCGATATGGGGGCGCGCGTCCATGATCAGCCCAGCACCACCGCGGTGCCCGAGGCGCTGACCATGAGCATGTTGTTGATCACCTCGTAATCCAGGTCGACTCCGACCACGGCATTGCCGCCAAGGGCCGCCGCGCGCTCTTCCATCTCGGTCAGGGCGGTGGTGCGGGCGCGGCCCAGCTCCTGTTCATAGGCGCCGGAGCGGCCGCCGAGGATATCGGTGATCCCGGCGAACAGGTCGCGCACGATGTTCGCGCCAAGGATCGCCTCGCCCACGACGATGCCCTTGTAATCGGTGATCTTGCGTCCCTCGACCGAGGGGGTGGTGGTCACGATCATCTCAGATCACTCCAATACACGCCTGATATCAATCCGTTATCAGGTATTCTTCACCCAACCTGGCAACAGGTCGACAAAGCCCGCCGCTACGTCCGGGCCGATCGCGCCCCGGTCCGACAACCGGTCAAGGCAGAACACCGCGAGGTCGAAGCTGGAAAACACCCCGGCGGCGGCGATTGCCAACTGCTTGAGCTGCTCGTCGCTCCAGTCCTGCGGCACCTCCGGGTTGCGAATATAGACCGCGTCGCCGTCGATCAGCTGACCGCGCACCGCCTTGCCCTTGAGCCGACCGGCCTGCGAATTGGCGATCATCGTCGGCTTTGAGAACAGCAGTTTGTGCAAAACAAAGCCCTGATCGTGCAATTCGACGTCCAGCTTGCCCCAGAGCGGTTCGCCCTCGTACATGCGATAGAACCGCACTTCGGGGATCACGCAGACCGCCTGCGAAAGTTTTTCGCGCGCGTTGCGGATCACGTCCAGCTCGCCGCCCTGGATGTCGATCTTCAGCAGGTCTGGCCGTGGCAGGTCGTCGAGATCGTCGAGCGCGACCAAGTCGATCTCGGCGGTCTCCACGTCGTCGCGGTGCCAGCCGGGATGGCCGAGGAAGGCCACCGATTCCTTTCGCACCGGGTAAAGCGACCCAAGGCCGTTCTGCGGATGATTGTGAAAGGTGCCCTTGCCCGGCGCGCCGACCGCCTTGTTGATGTAATGGGCGCCGGGGCGCGGGTTGGCCTCGAGCTCGGCAAAGGCCTTGTCCTCGGGTTCGAACCCCCAAACCTCGCAGCCGCCCATCTCCAGCAGCGCGTCATAGTCCGGCGTGTTGATCGGGTTGGCGCCCACGTCGACGATGCGCAACGGGCGCTCGGGCGCGAGCGCCGCACGCAGGTACTCAACCCGCTGGCGCAACAGGCGCCGCACCCGTGGGGCGGATTCGGGCGCGCCGTCGGCACTCATCCCACCGACCCTTCGAGCGAGATGGCGACCAGTTGCTGCGCCTCCATGGCAAACTCCATCGGCAGCGCCTGCAACACGTCCTTGCAGAAGCCGTTGACCACCAGCGCGACCGATTCCTCCTCGTCCATCCCGCGCGAGCGGCAATAGAACAATTGGTCGTCATCCACCTTGGATGTGGTCGCCTCGTGCTCCACCCGCGAGGAGTTGTTCTTGACCTCGATGTAGGGAACCGTATGCGCCCCGCATTTGTCACCGATCAGCAGGCTGTCGCACTGGGTATAGTTGCGGCTGTTCTTGGCCTTGGGATGCATCGAAACAAGGCCGCGATAGGTGTTCTGCGCCTGCCCCGCGCTGATCCCCTTGGACACGATGCGCGACCGGGTGTTCTTGCCCAGGTGCACCATCTTGGTGCCGGTGTCGGCCTGCTGCATGTTGTTGGTGATGGCGATCGAATAGAACTCGCCCTGGCTGTCGTCGCCGCGCAGGATGCAGGAGGGATATTTCCACGTTACCGCCGAGCCGGTCTCGACCTGGGTCCACATCACCTTGGAGCGGTCGCCCCGGCAGTCGGCCCGCTTGGTGACGAAGTTGTAGATGCCGCCCTTGCCGTTCTCGTCGCCCGGGTACCAGTTCTGCACGGTGGAGTATTTCACCTCGGCGTCTTCCTCGACGATGATTTCCACCACCGCCGCGTGCAGTTGTGCCACGTCGCGCTGCGGCGCGGTGCAGCCTTCGAGGTAGGACACGAACGACCCCTTGTCGGCGATGATCAGCGTCCGCTCGAACTGGCCGGTATTCTCGGCATTGATGCGGAAATAGGTCGACAGTTCCATCGGGCAGCGCACGCCGGGCGGCACATAGACAAAGGAGCCGTCGGAGAATACCGCGCCGTTCAGCGTGGCGTAGAAATTGTCGCTGACCGGAACCACGGACCCGAGGTACTTCTTGACCAGTTCGGGATGTTCCTTGATCGCCTCGGAGATCGAGCAGAAGATCACCCCGGCCTTTTGCAGTTCCGCCTGGAAGGTGGTGCCGACACTGACCGAGTCGAAGACCGCGTCGACCGCCACCTTGCGCCCCTCTGACGGGGCCGCCTCGGCGCCCTCGACACCGGCCAGGATCATCTGTTCCTTGAGTGGAATGCCGAGCTTTTCATAGGTGGCCAGCAGCTTGGGGTCGACGTCGTCCAGCGACTTGGGCTTGACCTCCATGCTTTTCGGGCGGGCATAGTAATACTGGTTCTGAAAGTCGATCTCGGGGTATTCGACCATCGCCCAGTCGGGCTCTTTCATCTTCAGCCAGCGGGCATAGGCCTGCAGACGCCATTCGGTCATCCATTCCGGCTCGCCGTTCTTGTCCGAGATCAGCCGCACGATGTCCTCGGTCAGCCCCTTGGGGGCATAGTCCATCTCGATCTCGGTTTCCCAGCCATACTTGTAGGCGCCGCCTACCTCGCGTACCGCGTCGACGGTGTCCTGGTCGACGCCTTCCTTTACCTGGGTCTGGTCCATCGGGGCCATCTGAAATTCTCCTGAACTCACGCCGCCCGGGCGCGATGTTTCTTTTCCTTGTCGCACCACGCCTCGGCAAAGCGCAGCACGTCTTCTTCTGTCACGTCCGATCCCAGCGACACGCGGATCGCGCTGGCCGCCGCGGCCTCGTCATACCCCATCGCCGTCAGCACCCGGCTGGCGCGGACCTTGCCGCTGGAACAGGCGCTTCCGGCGCTGATCGCGAATCCGGCGAGGTCCATCTGCATCACCTGGGTCTCGCCCTTCCAGCCCGGCGTGACCAGGCAGGAGGTGTTGGGCAGACGCGGCACCTCATTTCCGACAAAAATAGTATGTTTGACGGCAGCCGCAATAGATGATTCTAGAATATTTCTAAGTTCCGCGACCCGATCCCAGACGCCATCGGCCAGATCCCGCGCGGCGGCCTCGGCGGCGGCGCCGAAACCGGCTATTCCGATCACGTTCTCGGTGCCGGAGCGCCGACCCATCTCCTGTCCGCCGCCCCGGATTCGGGCCGCGATGTCGGTGCCGCGCTTGACCACCAGCGCGCCGATCCCCTTGGGGCCGCCCAGCTTGTGCGCCGAGATCAGCGCCATCCGCGCGCCGCACCAGTTGAAGGCGACCGGCAGCTTGCCAAAGGCCTGGGTGGCATCGGTCAGCGCCAGCCCCTCGGGCAGCTCCTGCAGGATGCCGGTTTCGGAATTGGCCAGCTGCAGCACGCTTGCGGCCGGATCACTGACCCCTACCCGACCCTGCGCGTCCGTTTCCAGGTCCTCGTCGATCCAGGCGCGAACCGCGTCATGCTCTACCCCGGCCCCGTGTAACCCGCGCCCGGCACAGGCCAGCGCCGCCGCCTCGGTCGCGCCGGAGGTAAAGATCACGTCCGCCCCCTCGGCGCCGAAGGCCGCCGCCACCTGTGCCCGCGCCCGTTCCACCAGCGCCTTGGCCGCGCGCCCCTCGGCATGCACGCTGGAGGGATTGCCGACCACGTCCATCGCCGCGATCATCGCCTCGCGCGCCGCGTCCCGCAGAGGCGCGGTGGCGTTGTGATCGAGATAGACCCGCCCTCCGGTCTCGCGCCCGGGGCCGGTCATTCCGAATCGACCACGGCAAAGATGTTGGGCACCGCCGGGCACGGGGCGAGTTCGTTGTGCATCACGTCCGACAGCCGGGTCTGGTGCAGGAACACGTAGACATGCGCGCTCAGCCCCTCCCACAGCCGGTTGGTCAGCGATTGCGCCCGGCTGCCCGAGGAGCCGCCCGAGGCGCCCGCGCCCTTGTGCATGGCATCCACCGTCTCGTCGACCGCCGCCAGAACATCGACGACGCGAATCTCAGCCGGCGGGCGCGCCAAGCGGTAGCCGCCACCGGGACCGCGCACCGACGCCACCAGTTCGGCGCGGCGCAACTTGACGAAGAGCTGTTCGAGGTAAGGCAACGAAATCTTCTGCCGCTGCGAGATCTCGCCCAGCGTCACCAGCGCGCCCTCGGGTTGCAGGGCAATATCGACCAATGCGACCATCGCGTAGCGACCCTTGGTTGACAGCTTCATATCGACGCCTCCAATTCAGCAATCGCGCGAGATTCTTGACCTTGCGCGCTTCAATGCGTATCTCGGCTTGACACCGAGCGTGCCGTTCCGGCGCGCGTTTAGAAACGTTCTAAGGAGCCTTAGCGATTTCGTCAAGAATATCCGGGGCGTCCACCGACCAATAATAGGATCAACACCCATATGCCCGAGGTGATTTTCGCCGGACCTGAAGGCCGCCTTGAAGGCCGTTATCACCCGCAAAAGGAAAAAGACGCCCCGATCGCCATTGTTCTGCATCCGCACCCGCAATTCGGGGGCACGATGAACAACAAGGTCGTCTACAACCTGCACTACGCCTTTTACAACATGGGCTTCACGGTGCTGCGGTTCAATTTCCGTGGCGTCGGTCGCAGCCAGGGCGAATACGACCAGGGCGTGGGCGAGCTGTCCGATGCGGCCTCCGCACTCGATTACCTGCAGTCGATGAACAACAACTCCAAGCATTGCTGGGTCGCGGGCTTTTCCTTTGGCGCCTGGATCGGCATGCAACTGTTGATGCGCCGCCCCGAGATCACCGGTTTCATCAGCGTGTCGCCGCCTGCCAACATGTACGATTTCTCCTTCCTCGCGCCCTGCCCGTCTTCGGGCCTGGTGATCAACGGCACCTCCGACCGGGTCGCACCGCCGGCGGACACCACCGCGCTGGTCAACAAGCTGCACGAGCAAAAGGGCATCACCATCACCCATGAGGAGGTCGAAGGCGCCGACCACTTCTTCCAGGGCGCACACATGGACACGCTGATCGACACGACGACCGATTACGTCAAGCGTCGCCTGACGGAAACCACCCGCTGATGGCTGGCGGAGCGCTGGAGCAGCTGGCCGGGAAACTGGCCGACGACACGATCGCCGCGATGGACGAGAGCGGCGACGACCGCCTGTACACCGAGGTGGGCGAGGTGCTGGCCGCCTCGTCACAATCTCTGGAAGAGGCCTTCCTGACGGAAATCCGCGTCCGGCTGGCCGAACGCAAGGCGCGCCGTTTTCTGAACCGGCGCCTTGCCCAGTTGCGCGCCAAGGCGCCGGCGGGCGGAGCCTCGAACGGATGACCGCCCGGCTCGACGCGCAGATCGATTTCCTGATAGAGGCCGACAAGCTAAAGTCGGTGGTACGTGCCTCGAAGCTGATTTCCGGCGAGCGGCGGGAAAACTCGGCCGAGCACAGCTGGCACATCATGCTGCACGCGCTGGTCCTGGCCGATCAGGCCGGGCCCGAGGTGCGGATCGACCGGGTGCTGCGGATGCTCTTGTTGCACGATATTGTCGAAATCGACGCCGGAGACGCGCCGATCCACGGCAACCCCGATCACGAAGAGATGGCCCGCAAGGAGGCCGCCGCCGCCCGGCGGCTGTTCGGCCTTTTGCCCGAAGACCAGGCCGAGGCGTTCCGCACCCTGTGGGAAGAGTTCGAGGCCGCCGAAACCCCCGACGCGAAATTCGCCAAGGCGATCGACCGCTTCCAGGTCCCGGTGATCAACCTGGAGAACGGCGGCGGCACCTGGCAGGAATACGAGGTCACGCTGGACCAGCTTGACACAAGAGTCGGCGTTCCGATCCGGCGCGGCGCCCCGGGACTGTGGGATTGGCTGCGCCCGAAACTTGCCGACTTCTTCTCCCGACGCGGCGACGCGACCTGATCTGTTTCGTCTGAATTTTCGACAGCCTTTGGAAACGGAGCCGATTTGCGTGCGACATTTCGGTATACAGCCGTATACAAGGTTTCGCCGTCCTGAATTTTGCGCTACATCGCGGCCGACTCCTCCTCCTCCGCAACACAGGGACCGCACCGATGACCAAGATCAAGGTGGACAACCCGATCGTCGATATCGACGGCGACGAAATGACCCGGATCATCTGGGATTTCATCAAGACGAAACTGATCCTGCCCTATCTCGATATAGATCTTCTGTATTATGACCTGAGCATCCAGGAACGCGACCGCACCGACGACCAGATCACCGTCGATGCCGCGATGAAGATCAAGGAGGTCGGCGTCGGCGTCAAATGCGCCACCATCACCCCCGACGAGGCCCGGGTCGAGGAATTCGGCCTCAAGCGCATGTATCCCAGCCCCAACGGCACCATCCGCAACATCCTCGGCGGCGTGGTGTTCCGCCAGCCGATCATCTGCCAGAACGTGCCGCGGCTGGTGCCGGGCTGGACCAAGCCCATCGTGGTGGGCCGCCATGCCTTTGGCGACCAGTACAAGGCGACCGATTTCCGCTTTCCCGGGGCCGGCAAGATCACCCTGAAGTTCGAGGGCGAGGACGGCACCGTGATCGAAAAGGACGTCTACGACGCCCCCTCCGCCGGCGTGACCATGGCGATGTACAACCTCGACCAGTCGATCATCGACTTTGCCCGCGCCTCGCTGAACTATGGGCTGAACCTGGGCTGGCCGGTTTACCTCTCGACCAAGAACACCATCATGAAGGCCTATGACGGCCGCTTCAAGGACCTGTTCCAGCAGGTCTTCGACGAAGAGTTCGCCGAGAAGTTCAAGGAAAAGGGCATCTGGTACGAGCACCGGCTGATCGACGACATGGTCGCCAGTTCACTGAAATGGTCCGGCGGCTATGTCTGGGCCTGCAAGAACTATGACGGCGACGTGCAGTCCGACACCGTGGCGCAGGGGTTCGGCAGCTTGGGCATGATGGCCTCGCAGCTGATGACGCCGGACGGCCAGATCGTCGAGGCCGAAGCCGCGCATGGCACCGTGACGCGCCATTATCGCCAGCATCAGGCGGGCAAGGCGACCTCGACCAATTCCATCGCCTCGATCTATGCTTGGACCGGCGGACTCAAGCACCGGGCCAAGCTGGACGGCAACACCGCGCTGAACAATTTCGCCGAGACGCTGGAAAGGGTGGTGGTCGAAACCGTCGAATCCGGCTTCATGACCAAGGATCTCGCGCTGCTGGTGGGGCCGGATCAAAAATGGCTGACCACCATGGGGTTCCTCGAAAAGGTCGATGAGAACCTGAACCTGGCGCTGGCCGGCTGAACTCTCGACCGTCAGCGTGGAAAGGCGGGGCTTGCACCCCGCCTTTTGTGATTAGGTGGCCATGCGGAGCTTGCTTCGCGTCTCCGACGACGCCATCTGCGCGCCCACCCCCACATCATACAGAAGGTCCTTGACCTCGGCATAGCTCACCGCCGCAGCCACCTGCGCCCGCATGTCCGCCATAAGGGCCGGCCTGTTTTTTCGCAGCGTCTCCTGGCTATCTTTCGAAACGACGAGGAGGCGGTCCAATTGGTCGCGGTCCAGCCGCGTTTCGCAGTCAAGCCGACGCAGCAGGCCATTCGCATAGTCGAGCTGCGTGTCCGGGTCCAGCAACCGCTCGAATTCCACCACCAGCTTGCGCTCCGCCGGGCGCGAGCGAAAATAATGCACGAGCGCCATGTAGGAATTGAGGCCATGTTCGACCTTGCGGCGGATTTCCTTGGGCTTGAAGGCGGTAAGGCCCTTGATGCTGCGACAGGTATGCGAGGCGATCGCGGCGACCGGGTCCCGAACGATGATCGCCAGGCCGGGAATCTCCCCATAGGCCATCTCGGCTTTGATCGTCTCGAGGATGAAATGCGATTTGTAGCCGATCGGCGCCTCGTTGGTGATTTGGATCAGACCGGTTCGGCGGTTCGGCTCCCGTTGGTATATCGGCGTATCCCGCCTGGACTCGAAGCAGCCGAGGGTCGGACGCCCGAATCCGTATTCGAGCAAGGTTCGCACCATGTGGTTGCCGCTGCGCGGATAGGACAGGAGGTGATATGTCATCAATTTTGGCCTTGTTCCGTTTGCAGATTGTTCCGGAACCTCTGGCACAAGAAAATCGGGAGAATATCCGGCGAATATGGAGGAAATGACAAGCGATCGGGAGCCACGGGGCAGGCTGGCGCACGCCCTTTCAGCAACCGTTTCGACGGCCCCCGGGATTCTGGTTGCCACGGCGGGCGGATTTCGGCGAAGACGGGGCAAAGCAACCCCGTGGAGATGCCGATGCCCACGCATTACCTGTTCCTGATCCTGGCCGTCGCGGCCGAAACCGTGGGGACCACCGCCCTGCAGGCCAGTCAGCAGTTTTCCCGGCTGATGCCCTCGCTCCTGGCGGTGGCCGGCTACGCGGTCGCCTTCTATTTCCTGGCGCTCACGCTCAGGATCATGCCGGTCGGCATCGTCTATGCCATGTGGTCGGGCCTTGGCATCGTGTTCATCGCGCTGATCGGATTCGTCGCCTTTGGTCAGCGGCTGGACCTGCCCGCGCTGCTCGGGCTGGCGATGATCATCGGCGGGATCGCGGTGATCAACCTGTTCTCGGGCAGCACCACCCACTGAGCCGCGCTTTTGCGCTGGCTTTCTGCGCTGCGGCAGGCTATGCGGCCCCAACCCCCGATTTGAGGCTTACTTTATGGACCTTCGCAATATCGCGATCATCGCACACGTTGACCACGGCAAGACCACGCTTGTGGACGAGTTGCTGAAACAATCCGGCGCGTTCCGTGAGAACCAGGCCGTGGCCGAACGCGCCATGGACAGCAATGACCTGGAACGCGAACGCGGCATCACCATCCTCGCCAAAGCGACAAGCGTGGAATGGAAAGGCACCCGGATCAATATCGTCGACACCCCCGGCCACGCCGACTTCGGTGGCGAGGTCGAGCGCATCCTGTCGATGGTCGATGGCGTGGTGCTGCTGGTGGATGCCGCCGAGGGCCCGATGCCGCAGACCAAGTTCGTCACCTCCAAGGCGCTGGCGCTGGGCCTGCGCCCGATCGTGGTGCTGAACAAGGTCGACAAGCCGGACGCCGAGCCCGACCGCGCGCTGGACGAGGTGTTCGACCTGTTCGCCTCGCTCGATGCCGATGACGACCAGCTCGACTTTCCGCATCTTTACGCCTCGGGCCGCGCCGGCTGGTGCGATCCAGAGCTGGACGGGCCGCGCAAAGACCTGCACGCGCTGTTCAACCTGGTCGTCAACCACGTCCCGGCACCGAAACAGATCAAGCATCAGGACGAAGATTTCCGGATGCTGGCGACCACGCTGGGCGCCGACCCCTTCGTCGGCCGCATCCTGACCGGGCGGATCGAGACCGGCCGTGTCAAGGTCGGCCAGACGGTGCAGGCGCTGTCGCGGGTCGGCCAGAAGATCGAACAGTTCCGTGTCACCCGGGTTCAGGCCTTCCGCGGGCTTGGCCAAAGCGACATCGACGAGGGCGAGGCCGGCGACATCGTCTCGCTGGCGGGGATGCAGAAGGCCACCGTGGCCGACACAATCTGCGCGCTGGCGGTGGACGAACCGCTGGACGCCCAGCCGATCGACCCGCCCACCATCACCGTGACTTTCGGCATCAACGACAGCCCGCTGGCCGGGCGTGACGGCAAGAAGGTCCAGAGCCGGGTGATCCGCGAACGCCTGATGAAAGAGGCCGAGAGCAACGTCGCCATCAAGATCGCCGACACCCCGGGCGGCGAGGCCTTCGAGGTCTCGGGCCGGGGCGAATTGCAGATGGGCGTGCTGATCGAGAACATGCGCCGCGAGGGGTTCGAACTGTCGATCTCGCGCCCGCAAGTGATCATGCGCGAAGAGGACGGCAAGAAGCTGGAGCCGATCGAAGAGGTTACCGTCGACGTCGATGACGAGTATTCCGGCGCGGTGATCGAAAAGATCACCGGTGCGCGCAAGGGTGACCTGGTCGAGATGCGCCAGAACGGCGGCAAGACCCGGATCGTGGCCCATGTCCCCTCGCGCGGGCTGATCGGCTATCACGGCGAATTCCTGACCGATACCCGCGGCACCGGCGTGCTGAACCGCGTGTTCCACTCTTGGTCTCCTTACAAGGGGCCGATCCCGGGCCGTCGCCAGGGCGTGCTGATCTCGATGGAAGACGGCGACGCGGTTGCCTATGCGCTGTGGAACCTCGAGGAGCGCGGCAAGCTCTTCATCGGGGCGCAGGCCAAGGTCTATCAGGGCATGATCATCGGCGAGCACAGCCGCGACAACGACCTCGAGGTCAACCCGCTCAAGGGCAAGAAGCTGACCAACGTGCGGGCCTCGGGCACCGACGAGGCGGTCAAGCTGACCACCCCGGTCACGCTGTCACTGGAAGAAGCCATCGCCTATATCAACAATGACGAGTTGGTCGAGGTGACGCCGAACGCGATCCGGCTGCGCAAGCGGCACCTTGACCCGCATGAGCGGAAACGGGCCTCCAAGACCGCAGGATAAACGAAAAGGCCGCCCCCCGGGGCGGCCTTTTTTCTTGCTCCCTCACCCAGCGCGACGACGGCGGGCGAAAGGCAGGGGCGCTGCGCCCCTACTCGCTGGTCTCGACGACCATCAACTCGCGTTCCGAGGCGCCGCGCGCGTGGCTCAGGGCCTCTTGGTATTCCGGCGAGTGATAGCAATCGACCGCGGCCTCGACGGTGGGAAACTTCGCCACCACGTTGCGCGGGCGTTCCTTGCCCTCGAGCTGAACGAACTTGCCGCCACGGGCAATGAACTCTCCGCCGTGCTTGGCGATCGCCGGACCGGCCAGCTTGGCATATTTGCCATAGGCCTCTTCATCGGTCACCGTCACATGCGCAATCCAGAGTGCACCCATCTTAATTCTCCAAAACCTGTTCCGCCGCGCGGATCGCCGCGTCGGCCTTGCTGATATCCTGTCCGCCGCCCTGCGCCATGTCGGGGCGACCGCCGCCGCCCTTGCCGCCCAGAGCTTCGACCGCCGGGCGCAGCAGATCGACCGCCTTGACCGTGCCGGTCAGATCCTCGGTAACGCCGGCGGCCACCGCCACCTTGCCGCCGGTATCGGCGATCAGCAGCACCGCACCACTGCCCAGCCGCGCCTTGTGTTCGTCGATCAGCGGCGGCAGATCCTTGCCGGTCACCCCGGAGAGCACCTGGGCAAGGAACTTCACCCCGTCGATCTCCTTGGCCTCGGGGGCTGCCTGATCGCCACCGCCAGCCATTGCCAGATCGCGGCGCAGCTGCGCCAGCTCGTTGTTGAGCTCCTTGATCTTGGCCTGGTCGGCACGGACCCGCGCGGCAAGCTGGTCGGGCGTGGTTTTCAATTCACTCTGAAGCTCGGACAGGATCTGCCGCAGATGAGCGGTGTGCGCCTGCGCGCCCTGCCCCGTCAGGGCCTCGATCCGGCGCACGCCGGCGCTGCTGGCGCTGTCGCTCAACAGCACGAATTCACCGATATCTCCGGTGCGCCGCACGTGGGTACCGCCGCAAAGCTCGAGCGAATAGGTCTGCTTGTCTGCCCCTTTGCCCGAGCCCGGTTGCACGCCCATCGAGACCACGCGCACCTCGTCGCCGTATTTCTCGCCGAACAGTGCCTGCGCGCCAAGGCCCCGGGCATCGTCCGGCGTCATGATCCGGGTTTCCACCGGTGCGTTCTGGCGGATGTAGTCGTTGACCTCGGCCTCGACCCGCTCCAGTTCCGCATCCGACAGCGCCTTGGCATGGCTGAAATCGAACCGCAGCCGGTCGGCGGCATTGAGCGAACCACGCTGTGCCACGTGATCCCCCAGCGCATGGCGCAGCGCCTCGTGCAGCAGGTGGGTGGCCGAGTGATTGGCCCGGATCGCGGTCCGGCGCGCATGATCGACCTCCAGCACGGCCGGCGCGCCCTTGGCGATCTCGCCCTCGGTCACCTCGGCGAAATGGATGAAGACACCGGCGCTTTTCCGGGTATCGGTCACCTTGGCCACGCCGCTTTCGGTGCGGATCGTCCCGCTGTCACCGACCTGGCCACCGGATTCGGCATAGAACGGGGTCTGGTTCAGGGCGATCTGCACGGTCTCGCCGGGCTTGGCGCTTTCGACCTCTGCCCCGTCGCGCACCAGCGCCACGATCTGGCCTTCGGCGGTCTCGGTGTCATAGCCGAGGAAATCGGTCACGCCCTGGTGTTCGGCGATATCGTACCAGATCGTCGCATCGGCGGATTCGCCCGAGCCAGCCCAGGCGGCGCGCGCCTTGGCCTTCTGCTCGGCCATCGCCTCGTCAAACCCCTCGGTATCCACCACGCGGCCCTTTTCGCGCAGCGCGTCCTGCGTCAGGTCGAGCGGGAAGCCGTAGGTATCGTACAGTTTGAACGCCGCTTCGCCCGGCAGGGCCGCATCCTCGGGCAGGTCCGCAAGCTCTTCGTCCAGCAGTTTCAGCCCGCGATCCAGCGTCTGCTTGAACCGGGTTTCCTCCAACTGCAGGGTTTCCTCGATCAGCGCCTGCGCGCGGCCCAGTTCCGGATAGGCCGCCCCCATCTGCCGCACCAGCGCCGGCACCAGACGGTGCATCAGCGGATCCTTGGTGCCCAGCAGGTGCGCGTGCCGCATCGCCCGGCGCATGATCCGGCGCAGCACGTAGCCCCGGCCGTCGTTCGATGGCATCACCCCGTCCGAAATCAGGAAGGAGGTCGAGCGCAGGTGGTCCGCGATCACCCGGTGATGCACACGGCCCTTGCCATCGGGATCGGTTCCGGTGGCCTCGGCGCTGGCCTCGATCAGGCTGCGCATCAGGTCGGTGGCATAGTTGTCATTGGTGCCCTGCATCAGCGCGGCGACCCGTTCGATCCCCATGCCGGTGTCGATCGACTGCGCCGCCAGTTCGCGGCGGCTGCCGTCCTCGAACTGCTCGTATTGCATGAAGACGAGGTTCCAGATCTCGACGAAGCGGTCGCCGTCCTCCTCCGGGCTGCCCGGAGGGCCGCCCCAATGCTGCTCGCCGTGATCGTAGAAGATCTCGGTGCAGGGGCCACAGGGGCCGGTGGCGCCCATCATCCAGAAATTGTCGTTGGTCGGGATGCGGATGATCCGGTCGTCGGAGAACCCGGCGACCTTTTTCCAGATCTCGGCGGCTTCGTCATCGGTGTGATAGACGGTCACCAGCAGCTTGTCGCGGTTGATGCCGTATTCCTTGGTGATCAACTCCCAGGCGAAACGGATCGCGTCGTCCTTGAAGTAATCCCCGAACGAGAAATTGCCCAGCATCTCGAAGAACGTGTGGTGCCGTGCTGTATAGCCGACGTTGTCCAGGTCGTTGTGCTTGCCGCCCGCGCGCACGCATTTCTGCGCCGTTGCGGCGCGGGTGTAGTCGCGGTGCTCGACCCCGGTGAACAGGTTCTTGAACTGAACCATGCCGGCATTGGTGAACATCAGCGTGGGGTCGTTGCGCGGCACCAGCGGGCTGCTGTCCACGACCTCGTGTCCCTGCTTGGCGAAGTAGTTCAGAAAGGTCGATCGGATGTCGTTCAGCGTTGGCATTGCATGTCTCTCGGCGGGCTGGATGGGTGGCCGGGAAATCCCGTTTGCGCAGGTTTATCCCCCCGCCCCCGCACTGTCCACAGCCGGTGCACCCGCACGGTCAAGGCGCGATGGGAAACCGGGGGAAAACCGGGCAAGGCAAACGGGGCGCGCCATCCCGGCACGCCCCGCTATCATTCCGTTATTGCCTTGGGGACATCCCCCCGCGGCCCGCCTCAGGCCTCGAGGATGTCGTCGCCCGCATCCCCGGCCGGACCGCCGTCGAAGTCCAACCCGTGAGAGGCGCGAATCTTGTCCTCGATCTCCAGCGCGATGGCCTCGTGATCCCGCAGGAACTGCTTGGCGTTCTCGCGGCCCTGGCCGATCCGCTCGTCGCCGTAGCTGAACCAGGACCCGGACTTGTTGACGACCCCGGCGGCGACCCCGAGATCGAGCAGTTCGCCCATTTTCGAGATGCCTTCGCCATACATGATGTCGAATTCCACCTGCTTGAAGGGCGGCGCCACCTTGTTCTTGACGACCTTGACCCGGGTGGCGTTGCCAACCACCTCGTCGCGGTCCTTGATCGAGCCGATGCGACGGATGTCCAGCCGCACCGAGGAATAGAACTTCAGCGCGTTGCCGCCTGTGGTGGTTTCCGGGCTGCCGAACATCACGCCGATCTTCATGCGGATCTGGTTGATGAAGATCACCATGCAGTTGGAGCGGCTGATCGAACCGGTCAGCTTGCGCATGGCCTGGCTCATCAGCCGGGCCTGCACGCCGACGCTGGAGTCGCCCATGTCGCCCTCGAGCTCGGACTTCGGGGTCAGCGCCGCGACCGAATCGACCACCACCATGTTCACCGCGCCCGAGCGCACCAGCGTGTCGGTGATTTCCAGCGCCTGTTCGCCGGTGTCGGGCTGCGAGATCAGAAGCTCGTCCAGGTCCACCCCCAGCTTGCGGGCATATTGCGGGTCGAGCGCATGTTCGGCATCGACAAAGGCGCAGACTCCGCCCTTTTTCTGCTGCTCGGCGATGCAATGCAGCGTCAGCGTGGTCTTGCCCGAGCTTTCCGGCCCGTAAATCTCGATTATGCGCCCCATCGGCAACCCGCCGATGCCGAGCGCGATATCCAGCCCGAGCGAGCCGGTGGAACTGGCCTCGATCTCCGGCAGTGCGTTTTCGCCGCCAAGTTTCATGATCGAACCCTTGCCGAACTGCCGTTCGATCTGGGCCAGGGCGCTGTCCAGCGCCTTTTGCTTGTCCGCGTTCTGCTTGCTGCTCATCGTGAGAAGATCCGCCATATTCCCGTTCACCTTTCTTATTGTCACACCCGGACCCGGGCGGCAATCGTCGGTTTGTTCACCTCTTGTTCCTTATGCGGACAAAATGAGAACATATCAATGGAAAACTTGCACCGGAGCACTGTTTCGCAATTGAGTTAAATTCGCGTTTACGGCAGTTTTGGCCAGATCCGCACAAAAGGTTATAGGGCTAAATGCTTATTTTTCATAAGGAACGTCTCGTTTTCCTCTCGGTGCCGAAAACCGGCACCACCGCCTATGAAACCGCCCTGCGGGATCGTGCCGATATCGTCATCTCGGATCCGCCGGAACTGAAACACGCGCCGGTCTATCGCTACAACCGGTTCTTTCGGCCGATGTTCGACAAGGTCTGCCATGCCGAGATGGAGACGCTGGCGGTGATGCGCGAACCGATCAGCTGGCTGGGAAGCTGGTATCGCTACCGTCGCCGCCCCTTCATGCGCGGCAAGCCCAACTCGACCCACGGGGTGAGTTTCGACGACTTCGTCGCCGCCTATCTCAAGGGCGACAAGCCCGGGTTCGCCAATGTCGGCAGCCAGGCCAAGTTCCTCGAACCGCGCCCCAACGGCGTGCATGTCACCCACCTGTTCCGTTACGAGGATCAGCCGGCGCTGGTCCGTTTTCTCGAGGAGCGACTGGGTCTGCGGATCGAGACCGCGCGCGAGAATGTCTCGCCGCCGATGGATCTGGAGCTGTCGGCCAAGACCGAGGCGCGCCTGCGCCGCAAATGCGCCGAGGAATTCGCGCTTTACGACAGCATCGGCTGATCCGGCGGCCCGACGGGCGCCGCCGGGATCACTGCATCTGTTCGTAGACGGTCTCGGCCAGTTGCGTGAGCGAGAACGGCTTGGGCAGGAACACCGAGTTCGGCACCTCTGGCTCGGCCTCGCCAAAGGCCCCCTCGGCATAACCCGAGACGAACACCACCCGCACCTCGGGACGCTGTTCGCGCGCCTTGCGCACCCAGCTCGGCCCATCCATGCCGGGCATCACCACATCGGTGACAAAGACATCCACCCAAAGTTGCGGATCATCCAACATCTGCAGCGCGTCCTCGGCCGATTCGGCCTCGAGCACGGTATAGCCGCGCAGGCGCAGGGCGCGGGCGGCAAAGGCACGCACCGGGGCCTCGTCCTCGACCAGCAGGACCACGCCGTCGCCCTGGTGCGTGGCGGGGCCGGACGGGGCCGCGACCGCCTGCACCGTCTCGGCGACCCGGTCGTCGGCGGGGAAGAATAAGGTGAACTCGGTGCCGCTGCCCTCGACACTGTCGACAAAGATGAAACCGCCGGTCTGCTTGATAATGCCATAGACGGTCGACAGGCCCAGCCCGGTGCCCTCGCCGGGGCGCTTGGTGGTAAAGAACGGCTCGAACACCTTCGACAGGTCGTCGCGCGGGATGCCCACCCCTTCGTCCCGCACCTTCACGGTCACGTAATCGCCCGCCGGTACCATCGCCCGGTCGCGCCGCATCGACGTGTCCAGCGTCACCACCTCGGTCTCGATCCGGATCTCGCCGCCCTGCGGCATCGCATCGCGCGCGTTCACCACGAGGTTCATCAGAACCTGTTTCAACTGCCGCTTGTCGGCGCGGATCGGGCGCAGCACCGGATCATGGCTCAGAGTCAGGGTCACCTTTTCGCCGACCAGCCGGTTCAACAGGTGAGTCAGGTCGGACAGGGTGTCGCGCAGGTCCAGGACCTCGGGCCGCAGCGTCTGCTTACGCGAAAACGCCAGCAGCTGACCCACCAGTGCCGCGGCCCGGTTGGCGTTCTGGCGGATCTGTTCCAGGTCGCCGTAGTCCTGGTCGCCCTGGTCGTGCCGCAACAAGAGCAGGTCGCAATGCCCCGAGATCGCGGTGAGCAGGTTGTTGAAATCATGCGCGATGCCCCCGGCCAGTTGGCCGATGGCCTGCATCTTCTGGCTCTGGACGAATTGCGCCTCCAGCGTCTTCAACTCGGTGGCGTCGTTCAGCACCGCGATCAGGATCGGCGTGCCGTCCTCGACGACCTGGCTCAGGGTGACCTGGACAAAGATCTCCTTGTCCTCGCGGGTCAGCCGCAGGAACTCCGACTTTTTCCCGGCCTCGCCGGCGCGGGTGATCTCGCCGAGCCAATCCATCAACGGCCGCCCGATCCCCTGCATCACGCTGTCCAGCGCGGCATGGTCTCCGGGCGGACCGCCCAGCAACTGGGCCGCGCGCCGGTTCACCGCCAGGATGCGGCCATCCAGCCCGACCTTGAGCATCGCCACCGGCAGGGTCTCGAACCCCGAGGCCCGCGTCGCCGCCCCCTGCCCGTCCGAGGGCAGGCAGAACAGCTCCCGCCGCCCGGCGCTGCCGGTGAACTCGGCCACCAGAACATCGCGCAAGCCCTTCGTGGTCGACATCACGTTGATCGCACCGGGTCGGAGCGGCAGCGAGGGGAACAGACGATCCAGCGTCTTTACCCGCTGGCCCGTCAACTCCCGCGCCGCCGCGTTCATGAACAGCACCGTTCCCGACCGACCCAGCGAGATCACCGGCACCGGCAGGGTCGCCATGCTGGCGCCGGCATGTGGACGCTCGGTCATGTCCTCGACGCGCCAGAGATAGCCTTGCTTTCCCATCCGGTGCACCGCCAGCCGCACATGGCCGCGCCGCGTCACCAGGTCCTCATGTGCGGCGCCCTCCACCTCGGCGTGGCGTTGCAAGCGGAACAGCACCGCCGACGGGTTCGCAAGCACCCCGCGCAGGGTCGCCGCCAGCGTTCCGCTCTCGGTTTCGGGAAACAGCGCCTCGGCGGCCGCGTTGCGCGCGAGGAGTCCCCCATCGGCGTCGGTGACGAAGCTGGCCGCCGCATCGTTCTCGATGAACCCCTCGAGCATGTCATTGGCGATGTCGAGCCCGCGCCGCGCGACCAGCCGTCGGAGCGCCATGCCCAGGCTGACCGCGATCAACGTCGCCCCGGCCACACCAAACGCCCGCGCCGCCAACCCCGGCGGCGCCAGCCACGTCCCCCCTGCCACCAGGCACAGGGCCAGCACGAGGACGGCCGCAACACGGGCCTGATCCGGTGCGGCGCGCGGCAAGAGGGTCCTGACGTTGATCGGGCGGCTGGTCACATTCTGGCTCCGTCCGCAGGGGATTCGTTGCCGCCCATTTCGCGGCACAGCGGTTAAACCCGGCTTAACAGACTGATTTTCCACCTAAAGGCGATTATGCCCCCTCTGCGGCCCGGGTCAACTGTGCCGAAAAGAACCCGTCGGCCCCGCCGGTGACCGGCCAGGACCGCTGCCAACTACAGCACCAGCCCGGGTGACGGGCCAGAAAGGCCTCGATCTGGCCGCCGTTCTCGCGCGCCAGCATCGAACAGGTCGCATAGGCCAGAACGCCGCCGGGGGCCACCACCTCCATCGCCCGGTCGAGGATTTCAGCCTGCGTATCGACCACCTCGTCCAGCGCCGCCTCGGTGAGCCGCCACTTGCCCTCCGGCGCGCGCCGCCAGGCACCGCTGCCCGAACAGGGCACATCGCACAGCACCAGGTCGAAGGGCGCCGCGCGGGCCACCTCCGCCGCCTCCAGCAGCGTGACCGAAAGCCCCGCGCGCGCCGCCCGCTCGGGCAGATCGCGCATCCGGCGCGGTGCGGCGTCATGGGCAAACAGCGTCACCTCGGCCCCGGCCCCCATCGCCAGGGTCTTGCCGCCGCCCCCGGCGCAATAATCCAGCACCCGCTGCCCCGAGGCCAGCGGTAGCGCCTCGACCACCGCCTGGCTCGCGGCGTCCTGCAATTCCACCAGCCCGTCGCGAAACGCCGCGCTGTTTTTGAGGCGCCGCGCCCCCACGACCACCTCGAGCGCGGTCTCCGCCGCCGGATGGACGCGGGTTTCGATCCCCTCGGCGGCAAGGGCGGTGGCGGCGGTTTCCCGGTCCGCCTTGCGCAAGTTGGCGCGCAGAAAGACCGGCGCGCGCTGTTGCAGGGCGCGGGCCGCCGCCTCGGTGTCCTCGCCCAGGCTGTCGCGGAACGCCGGCCACAGCCAGTCGGGGATGTCCAGCGCCTCGGCCCCCTCCTCCGGCGCCCGGCCCGCCGCCCGCTCCTCCTCGGTCAGCGGTGACGGGCCATAACCGGCGCCGGAAAACATCTCGTCGGGGTCCAGCCCGTCACGACGGCACAGCCCCAGCATCAGCGCCCGGCCCGTCTCGCCGCCCCCCAGCGCGGCCAGCGACCGGCGGCTGCGCAACACGTCAAAGACATGGTCGCGCACCGCCGCCCGGTCCTTGGGCCCGGCAAAGCGGCTGCGCCGGGCCCAGCCGGTCAAGGCCTGTTCGGCCGGGGTTCCGTCCCGGTTCGCGTCAAGGATCTCGATCGCGGCCTGCATCCGCGCCGCCGGGGTCACGATTGCCCCCCGGCGCGCATTGGCCCGACCGCATCCCGCGGCACGCGCCTTGTCCTGTCGTCGAGGCCCGGGCGGGTGATCTTGGCGTCCGCCAGGGCACTCACCGCTGCCCGTCGCCCCGTGGTCTGGTGACACATCTTCATCATATGGATATCCCGCTTTCCTTGCACTTTCGGAAGCCCTCGGCCACGCCTTGCCCGGAACCGTCGTGAATGCACTCAGGTACTCCGGTTTGTCGTCGGGGTAAACGGGCGGGATTGGGGCCGGTTATGGCCCGGATCACGGCCACCGCGTGCCCAGCGACCGCAGGACCATGACAAAGCACCGTCGATAGCCGGCGTCGTCGAACCCCGGCTCATCCGCCATCGGATAGCGCCGCGCCGCCGCCATCAGCGACCCGTTGCCCCAGCGCGGATGCAACCGGCCGTGACGCAGCCGGAACCGGTCCGCCGCCTCCGCCTCGCGCAACATCCTTTGGCAAAGCGCCGCGCGCGCCCCCGGCGGAACCGCGAAAAGCGCCCGGGCGGCACAGCTCACATCGCCGTGCAGAACCGGCCGCACCGGGGTCACTCCGGCAGATCGATCCGGGCGAACAGCCCCGGACCATAGCGCGCCGATCGCCTCGGTATTGTCCACCGCCAGCCCGGTCGCCTGCTGCAACGCCTGCGCCGACAGCCCGGTCTCGGCCTTGAAGGTGATGCCGTCGAACGCCAGTGTCCGGTCGTGATCGGTGAACCCCAGTTGCACCCCGTCGGCCCGGGTCAGCGCCCAGCACCGGCACAGCGTCGTGACCCCGCCTTCGACATGGGCGCGGAACGCCTTGCTCATGCCCATGCTCATACCCGCACCTCCACCACCGGCACGTTGGGCACGTCGCCGGCCTGGAAACTCGCCACGCTGGTCTGGATCCGGTCGGTGTCGAACCGCACCGGCACGTCGAACTCGAACCCGGCCATCACCGCGGCGTCCCTTGCCGGCGGATGGGCGAATGTGATCAGCCCGGTGGCGGTGTCCACGGTGTAATCCACCGCCTCCTGCAACTCGTCCTGCGCGATGCCCACCCGCACCGTGCCCGCCACCGGCTTGGTGATCGGGCGGGCATAGCCGTGATCGCCCGAGCGATAGATCTTGCGCAACCCGAACACCGTGGTCGCCCCGTCGCCCCGCGCGATTTCCTGGTCGTCGAACCGCACCTCGGCCCGCGCGCGGCCGGATTTGTAGTCCGACCAATCCTTCCAGCGAAAGCCGTACATCTGCCCCTGCCGGGCCTCGAAAAAGGCGATCAACACCTCCACGTCATCCAGCGACCGCATTCCCAGGCCCGCGTCATAGCGCCGCCGCGCATGCGCCCAGGGCGTGTTGCGCTCCTCGTACCCGTTGGCCAGCGTGACGATATCCGTCCGCCGCTCCGGCCCGCCCACCGAGCCGAAGCTCAGCGAGGCGGGAAACCGCACCTCGTGAAAATTCATCGCTCTTTCCCCGTCTCAGAGATTCCGTCCGCCCTGCGCCAACGCCCGGCGCATCTGCGCCGCGATCTGGCCCCGGCTGCGCTGGAACCCGGTCACATCGGGGGTGGTGACGTTCATCACCACGTTCACCGCGCTGCCGCCCGCCCCCGCGCGCACGCCAAGCTTGCCATCACGCCCCCGCGCCAGCGGCAGGATCGCCTCCGGCCCCGCCTCGCCCATCAGCCCGGTCGCCCCGCGCATCGGGAACAGCGTCGCGCCGCGCACCACGCCACCGCTGGCAAAGGGCATCACCCGGCCCTGCGCGAACCCGGCGCCGGCCCGGAACGGCAACAGCCCCTCGACCAGGCTGCGCACCCCGTCGCCCAGAAGCTCTCCGAACTGATCGGTCACCGGCTTGATGGCGGCGGAATAGGTGGTCTGCACCATCGTCTGCGCCAACCCGTCCAGCGCCTCCGACAGGCTCTTGCCGTCGAACACCACCCCGTCAAAGGCCCGCCGCAGCCCGCGCGAGAACCCGCGCTCCAGAGTGGCCACGTCGCGCCCGGTCGCCGCCAGTGCCGTGCGCATCCGGGCCAGCTCGGCCTCGAACTGCGCCGCCATACCCACCGCACCGCCGAGGCTGTCCTCCAGCCCCTCCGCCGCCACCGCCAGATCGTCAATCGCCCCGTCGTCCGCCATCATCCGCCTCCCCTTTCGTATCGGGCCAGGCCGCCTCCAGCGCCGCCAGCCCTGCCCGCGTCATCGGCATCGCGCCCTGCCCCTGTCCCAGCATCAGCGCCAGTTCCGCCGGGGTCAGCCGCCAGAACGCCTCGGGCGCCAGCCGCAACCCCTGCATCCCCGCCCGCATCAGCACCGGCCAATCGATCCCGCTCATGCCTGGCCCGGCACGGTAAAGGCCCGCGCCAGCAATTCCGCCGCCGCCCGCGCCGCCGCCAGCGGCCCGCCCTCGATCTCGGCCCGCATCAGGTCCTCCGGCCCCAGCTCGGCCCCGCCGCCGCGCAACCCCGCCAGGATCAACGCCATCAGGTCGCGGCTGGAGAACCGACCGCCCTCGAACCGCTCGACCAGCGCCACCAGCGTGTCCTCGCCCAAGCGTTCCTCCAGCTCCGCCAAGGCGCCCAGCGTCAGCTTCAGCACCCGCCGCTCGCCACCGATCACCAGCGCCACCTCACCTGCCCATGGGTTCGCCATCGCTCAGACCGCCGTGAACACCAGCACGCCGGCGCTCTCCATCGACATCTCGTAGGTCGCCTCGCCGTCATGGCTGCCGGCGTATTCCAGCGCGGTGACCTGGAACGGCCCCTCGACGATACCGAAATCGGGGATGATCACCTGGAAATCCGGCACCTCCCCGTCAAAGAAAAGCTGCCGCGCCCGCTCGTCCGTGCCGGCGTCCTTGAACACGCCGGCGCCCGAGATCGCCGCTGATTTCACCCCGGCGCCGGACAGCAACTCGCGCCAGCCGCCCTGGCTTTCCAGACTGGTCACATCGACGCTCTCGGCGTTGAAGCTCACCCGCGTGGCGCGCAGCCCCGCGATGGTCTCGAACAGCCCGTCTCCAGTCATGTCCACCTTGATCAACAGATCCTTGCCGTTCTGGGCACCCATTTTCCGCCTCCTGTCCTGGTCCGCCTATGCGTCTTCGACGCGGGCACGAAATTTCAGGTCGATGCGCCGGATCTGCCCGGCGCTGCCGGTCCGCCGCGCCTGCGCGCGCTCGAACCAGATCCCCACCACGCGGCCCCGGCTCAGCGTCGGCGTCGCATCCACCAGCGCCGCGCACACCGCCGCCGCCGCCGTTTTTGCCGCCGCGAACCCCTGCGCCTCGCTGATCACCGAGACCGTGAACCGGTGCAGCGCCCCGGCGCCGTCCCGGTCCGAGCGGTCACGCACCACTTCGGGTCCGAGGCTGACATAGGTTTCGGGCACCGGCCCGGCCGGCAACCCGTCATGGATCGCGCCACCCACCAGCGCCGTCAGCGCGGCATCCGTGGACAAAAGCTGGTAGACCGCCGCCTGCAACGGCGCCGCCATCGCATAGCTCATGCCGCCACCTCCTCGTCCGCAAAACAGGTCAGGTAGCGCCCCGTCGGCTCCTGCTCGGCCACCGCCCGGATGAGATAGAGCCGCGCCCCGTCGCGAAACCGCTGCTCCGGCGCCGGCCGTTGCGCCGATCCGACCGGCGCGCCACGCACCACGATGCGATAACCCATGGTCGAGACCGGCTCGCCCGCCTGTGACCGCTCACGTCCGCTGCGCGGCCGCACCTCGGCCCAGAGCGTGCCCAGGCTGGCCCAGCTCTCGATCATGCCGCCGGCGCCATCGGGAAGCCGCACCGGCGCCTCCAGCACCAGCCGCCGGCTCAGCACCGGCGCGCTCATCGGGCCGCCCCCGCGCTCAACCGCAGCACGCGGTAGCGTTCGATCAGGCTGCTGACGCCGAACGGCATGCAGCCTGCCGCCAAGGCGGTTTCCTCGCGGTACTCGTAGTAATGCGCCGCCAGCAACAGCACCGCCTGGCCCAGATCGGCCGGCAAGCCGCCCCAATCCGCCGCCATCCCGGCGTACAGCGCGATCCGCGCATGGCCCCCGGTCGGGATCGCGGGCAACAGCGCGCCCGTGGGCCGCAACATCGGCCGCTGCATGTCCTGCTCCAGCCAATAGCGGTCCGCCGCCACCGGGGTTTCCACCGCCTGCGCGGCGACAAGAACCACCCCGGTGACAGCCTGCACCGGCACCACCGGCAGTCGCGCGCCCTCCCGGTCCGGCCAGGCGAACACCCGCCAGCTGAAATCCCGCGCCAACAGGATCTTTCCGGTGCGCGCCTCGATGGCGGCGATGGCCGCGCGCAGAAACCCGGTCAGCAACCCGTCCTGCAGCCCGTCCTCGCCGAACCCGCTGCCCAGCCGCAGATGCGACCGGAACTGCACCACCGGCAGCGCGCCCTCCGCGATCATGGTCTCTTCGCTCAACATCATTCGCCTTCTCCGATGTTCCGGGCCGATGGACCGGCCCCGCTCGGATCGTCCGCACGGACGCGCACCGTGCCCCCGTGTCGCTCGGACGGAGGGGAGCAGCTAGACAACACGGGGGTTATCCCGGTGCGCGCCCGCCACGACGCCGGTTTCCCGGCGCCGCGATCCGGCCCGCGTTACACGGTGCCGAATTTCAGCAGCTTGATCGCGGCGAAATCGCTCACGTCGCCGCCCACGCGCTTGGTGGCGTAGAACAGCACATGCGGCTTGGCGCTGAACGGATCACGCAGCACCCGCAAATCGGGCCGCTCGGCCACGGTATAGCCGGCGCGGAAATCGCCGAAGGCCACCACAAAGGCATCGCTGGCCACGTCGGGCATGTCCTCGGCGATCAGCACCGGATACCCCAGCAGCCGCGCCGGCTCGCCCGCTGCCAGCCCGTCGGACCACAGGAACCGGCCATCGGTATCCTTCATCTTGCGCAACACGCCGGCGGTCCTGGAGTTCATCACGAAACGCGCGTTGGCCCGGTACTGCGCCCCCAGCGCATAGACCAGATCGACCACCGGATCGGCATCCGGCAGGCTTCCGGCGGCGCCCGTGACCACATAGCCAAGCTTGCCCCAGGACCAGGAGGCATTGGCGATCTTGGTATGGGTCAGAAAACCGGTCGGCTTGTCGATGCCGTCGCCGTTGACAAAGGCATCAGCCTCGGCGCGGGCGAATTTCTCGGCGATGCGCCCGGCCAGCCAGCCCTCGATGTCAAAGGCGCTGTCATCCAGCAACCGCTGGCTCGCCTTGGGCAGCGCGCTCAACTCGTGCAGCGCGATGGTAATCCGGTCGATCTGCGGCGTGTCGGTCTCACTGACCGAGCCGCTCTCGGTGGCCCATCCGATGCCGACCTCGCCGTGGTCGATCAGCACGTCGTAAGAGGTCGCCTCCACATGCACCACCGCCGAGATCGAGCGGATCGACGCGGTCGACAACAGTACCGACTGCACCGCCTCCGCCGTCTGCGGATCGACGAGGTAGCCACCGTCGCTGTTGACCGCAGTGGACATCGCCTTGCCCTCCAGCTCCAGCCCGCGCAGCGCATCGTCATCGCCGCTGCGCAGGTAGGCGTTGAACGCCTTGCGGTGGGGGGCGGCGGGCTCAGCCGCCAGGGACAGGGGCGGCCGTACCGCCGGGTGCGATTTCCGATCCAACATGGTCAGTCGCTCTTCCGTTTTTTGAAGTTTCGATTGAATTTCATCGCGAAAACAACTGATTTCACGCACAAAACCCTTAACCTCGCGCATCAGTGACGCCTCCGCTCCGGCCTGGGCCGGACAGCCCGTATCGCTCATTCACTCCTCCTGTTCTCGGGATCGCCATCGGTCGCCCCGCGTCGCGTCAACTCCTGCACGGGCGCTTCGGTCGCCACCTGCTTGGCCGCCACCCGCGCCTCACTCAGCATCGGGAAGGTCACCAGCGACACCTCCCAGAGCTCCAGTTCGGTCAACAGCCGACCGCCCTCGGCCCGCCGTTCCGCCCGCCGGGTGCGATAGCCGATCGACAACCCGTCCAGCGCACCCGCCGTCACCAGTGCCGCCGCCTCGCGCCCCTTCTGCGTACCCTGCAGCAGCCGTCCCTTGACCCAGAGCCCACGCGCATCCTCGCGCAGCTCCTCCCAGACGCCGATCGGCTGGGCCGGATCATGCTGCCACAGGAACTTCACCGTCTGCCCCCGCGCCGCCAACGCCTTGAGCGCCCCCGCATAGGCACCGCTGGCCACCACGTCGCCGCCCTGGTCGGGGCGCCCGAACAGGCTGGCATAGCCCGCGATCTCGGCCTCTCCGCTCACCGCGAGCCCGTCTCCGAACCGCGCGAACTTGGTCTCCAGCCCGGTCTCGATGCCCTGGTACATTCCCATCTCCTCGAATTGCATCCCGCGCCGGCCCTCTCAGCCGCCCGCCGACAGGACCGATTGCAACGCCTGCGCCAGGATCATCGCCACCACCCCGTAAACCGTGAGCCACAGCCGCCGCTCCAGCCGCTCCATCGCCTGTTCCAGCCGTTCCAGCCGGCGGCAGACGTTCTCGTGATGCACCGCGCTCACCCGCTCATGCGCCGCCAGCCGCAACCCCGGCACGCATTCGAACGGCGGCAGATCGGGCCGGGTCACGTATTCGCCCCCGACCGCCCCGGATCGCGTCGCGGCGGCAACCCCAGCAGCGCCCGTTTCTCGTCCTCGCTGAGGAAATCCGCCTTTGCCACCCGGGCCCATTGCGCCTCGCGCTCGGCGGCCAGCGCCGGCACCTGGTCCAGGTCGGGCTTCAGCACCGCCGCCGTGCCACAATGGGGCGCCAGCCACTCCGCCAGCGCCGCCGCCACCCGCGTCGCCAGCGGCAGGACCGTCAGCCGGTAAAAGGCGCGGTTCGCCTCCTGGTAATTGGCATAGGTCGCGTCGCCCGGGATCCCCAGCAGCATCGGCGGCACCCCGAAGGCCAGCGCGATCTCGCGCGCCGCAGCCTCCTTGGTCTGCCGGAACTCCATGTCGCTGGGCGAGAATCCCATCGGCTTCCAGTCCAGCCCGCCCTCCAGCACCATCGGCCGCCCGGCATTGCGCGCGCCGCGATAATTCTCCTCGATCTCCGCCGACAGCCGGCGGAACTGCTCGTCGCCCAAACCGCCCTGCCCGTCACCGCGCCAGACCAGCGCCCCCGAGGGCCGCGCCGCGTTGTCCAGCAACGACTTCGACCAGCGCGAGGCACTGTTGTGCACATCCACCGCCATCGCTGCCGCCTGCATCGGCGCAAAGCCGTAATGATCGTCCTGCGGGTGGTAATTGCGGATATGGCACAGCGGCGGCAGCGGCCCGGTCACGTCGAACCGGTGCTTGCGGGCGCCGACCGCGTATTCATAGGCCGCCGGCCAGCCATCGGCGCCCGGCACCACCCGCATCCGGTCCGCCCGCAACACGTGCAGCTCCTGCGGCAGGGCCTCGCCCGCCACCACCGCCTCGACATAACCATCACCGGTCAGCAACAGCTGCGCGTAAAGCGCCTCGAGCAGTTCCGCCCGCCCCTGCGCCGGGTTGGGCCGCTCGATCAGCTCCAGCAGCGGATGCGTCTCGAACCGCCGCGCCCGGTCCTGCAACACCAGCGGCAGCGCGGCGGCGGCCTCGGCGATCATCTTCACCGCGCGATAGCCCACCGGGTTGCCCATGAACCCGCTGCGCGTCAGAGAGGCCCCGTCGCGCGGGCTCCAGGCGACGCGTCCGGCACTGTGCCAGGCCACCACCGGCCCGGTCGCGCTGGCCTTGCGCTCCGGCGCCTTGCCCGCCGTGTTCCGCCGCAGGAAATCAAATGCCATGTCCCGTTGCTCCTCTGTCCGACCCCGGCGGCCCCCCGCCCGGCTTGGTCGAGGCGGTTATGACAGCGGGTCGGAAACAAGCCGGAAACGCGGCGCGCGCAGCCCGCGCAACAGGGCACATCAGAGCCTGTCGTCTGTCGTCTGTCATCCCCGCGCAAGCGGGGATCTCCCGGCCCGAGGCGCCGAGGCCCCCGTCAAAGCCTGTCATCCCCGCGAAGACACCCCCAGCCCGAGGCGGCCCATTTCTGCTGTCATCCCCGCGAAAGCGAGGACCTTGGGTGACCAAAGACATCGCCCTGCCAATCCGGGCTGTCATCCCCGCGCAAGCGGGGATCTCGTGGCCCGAAGTGCCGCGCAAATTGATCCCCGCTTTCGCATGGGCACGGGCGGCCCCTCACAACACCCGCAGACGCGGCCGCCGGTGTTGCGCCGCCGGCGCGATGATCAATTCGTGCAGCGCCCAGACCAGCGCATCGACCCGGTCGGGCGATCCAGTTCCCTCGAAACCCCGCGCCGTCATCAGCGCCATCTGGTCCTCCAGCGCGTCCAGCCCGGCCAGGTGCCGCACCCGCCCCTGCTCGTAGAGCGCCGCCACCGGCTCGGCCCGCGCGATCTTGCCCCGGCTGGCCCGCACCGCGCGCACCGGCACCAGCGGATCGACCTGGCGCAACACCTCCTCGACCAGTTGACCGCCCTGGTTCACCTCGGCAACCAGCCGTTCGGCGCCGAACTCCTCCATCGCCCGGATCGCCGCCCGCGCCCAGCCCGCCGGCCCGACGCCCCGCACCGTCCGGTCCGCCAGAACCCAGGCCCGCCAGTCCTGTGGCGGCCCCTGCAATTGCGCCCCGGCCACCACGATCCCACAGGCATCCGCATCCGCCCCCGAGGTCACCGCCGGGTCCAGCGCCACGACAACGCGATCCAGCGCCGGCGCCGCCCCGGCCCGGGCCGCCTCCAGCATCTCGCCGGTCCAGAGCGCCCCCTCGGCGTCCGCCAACAAAACCCCGTCCAGCTCCTGCCGACCCAGCCGTGTCCCCGCATAGCGCGCCCGCACCTCCTCGAGGAAGGACGCGGCCAGGTTGGCCCGGTTGGCCTCGGTCGGGGCCTGTGTCACCACCGTCGAGGACGCCGCCAAGAGCGTTTTGAGCACTCCCTGGTTGCGCGGCGTCGTGGTCACGCAGACCTGCGGCCGCCGCCCCAGCCGCAACGCGAATTGCAGCATGTCCCAGGCCTCCTGCGCCTTGGGCCATTTTGCCAGTTCATCGGCCCAGGCGGCATCGAACTGCGGCCCGCGCAACCCGTCGGGGTCCTGCGCCGAGAACGCCTGCGCCTCGGCCCCGTTGGGCCAGACCAGCCGCCGCTCGCTGGCCTTCCAGACCGGTCGCCGGTCCGGTGGCGAACAGGCCAGGATGCCGCTGTCGCCGCGCACCATCACGTCGCGCACCTGGTCATAGGTCTCGCCCAGCAGCGCCACCCGCCGGCAGCGCCCCGGGTCCAGCGGCCGCGCGCCCTCGACCTGCGCCCGCACCCATTCCGCCCCGGCGCGCGTCTTGCCGGCGCCACGACCGCCCAGGATCGCCCAGGCGCGCCACTCCCCCTCCGGGGGCAACTGGTGCGGCAAGGCCCAGAACTCGAACAGGTACGGGAGGGCGCAAAGCCCTCCCTCGCCGATCTCATCGAGGAACCTCTCCCTCACGGCAGCAGGCCCGGAGGCGAGCCAGTCGGCACCCGACCTCAGCCCGGGCAGCCTCAAGATCGAGGGCATATCCCCCTTGCGCGATTCCCGCCTTGCGGTGTTGCTCTTGGACAAAACATTCCTCCACTTTCTGGCAGGACCGGATCACCTGTCCCGCACGTTCCAATTCCTTGCTGCGCGCCGCCACGCTGGCGTCCCCCCCGATCTCGATCTCCTGTTTCAGGGCCTCGGCAATGTCCCTCAACTCCTGAACCGACCGCTTCAGCGACCGCAGCAACGCGGCCGCATCCGAAATCCGTTCCTCCGGGGTAATCAAAATCATGTCTGCTCTTTGACCTCTTGCGCGGGTGAACTCCGCACGAGAGAACGAAAAAACGGCCGTCGGGATGCCCCGCGGCCGTTCGTTCAGTTCTTCTAGCGTGACACAACCTATACGTGAAACCGTGCGTTATGTCAAGATGCAACGCATGAGGACCGCACGCCAAGCGCACGGTCCCCTTAACAATTTCTTGATTTCGGCGGTCCGGATCGCTCCGCCGTCAATCGCCGGAGGTCTGCCGCTCCGCCTCGATCTTGCGCCACTTGGCGACGTTGCGGTTATGCTCTTCCAGCGTGGCCGCAAAGGCATGGCCGCCGCTGCCATCGGCCACGAAGAACACGTAATCGGTTTCCTCGGGCGCCACGGCGGCCTGCAGGCTGGCCAGCCCCGGATTGGCGATGGGGGTCGGCGGCAACCCCTCGATCACATAGGTATTCCAAGGTGTTGCGCGGCGAAGTTCGCTCTGCCGCAACCCCCGGCCCAGCACGCCTTCCCCCTTGGTGACGCCATAGATCACCGTCGGGTCCGTCTGCAGGCGCATACCGCGCTCCAGCCGGTTGATGAACACGCTGGCGACCTGCCCGCGCTCCTCCGGCACCCCGGTTTCCTTTTCGATGATCGAGGCCAGGACCAGCATTTCCTCGGGCGTGTCGAACGGCAGCCCCTCGCTGCGCGCCGCCCAGGTCTCGGCGATGCGCGCTTCCTGAAGCGCCTGCATCTCGGCCAGAAGTGCGGCGCGGTCGCTGCCGCGCGTCACCTCGTAGCTATGCGGGGCCAGCATGCCCTCGGCCGGGCGCGTGCCCACCTCGCCGTTCAGGATCTTGATCGACTCCAGCGCGTCGACGATCTGCCAGCTGGTCACCCCCTCGGCCACCGCGATACGGAACCGGGTATCCGCCTGTTCGCGCTTTTGTACAAAAACCTCGGGAAACTCCCCGGTTTTCAGGTCGAAATCGGCCCGCTCGACAAAGCTCCGCGTCGCCGGATCAAGCTCGCGCACCTCGACCTGCGTCCGGGTCACGCCGACCCGATAAACGATCTCGGTGCCGCAGGTGCTGGCGCCGCCGCGGGTGATCTGATCGACGATCTCTTCCATCGACGCATGTTCGCGCAACAGGAAATTACCGGCCTTCAGATGCTTGGTCTTGTCGCTGTAGCGCGCCCCGATCCGAAAGATCGCGCCGCTGCCGATGGCCCCCTGGTCCTCCAGGTCGCGGCTCACCCGGGACATCGTGCTGCCGCGCTCGACGCGCAGGCAAACCGCCTCGTTCAAGGGCCCCTCGGCCGAGTATTGCCCTTGCCCCCACAGGATCACACCCGCCATCAGGAACAGGACAATCGCAAGGATTGTCAGCATGTTGGAGGCAAGGCTTCGCCACATTACTCAGGCTTTCCGAACAACACGCTCGCATTGGTTCCGCCAAAGCCGAAGCTGTTGGACAGCGCCACGTTGATTTCCCGCTCGCGCTTCTTGTTCGGCGCCAGGTCCACCGGCGAATCCACCGCCGGCTTGTCCAGGTTGATGGTCGGCGGCGCCACCTGGTCGCGGATCGCCAGGATCGAGAAGATCGCCTCGATCGCGCCGGCCGCGCCCAGCAGGTGCCCGGTCATCGACTTGGTCGAGGACATCGTCACCTTGGCCGCCGCGTTGCCCATCAGCCGCTCCACCGCGCCCAGCTCGATGGCATCGGCCATGGTCGAGGTGCCATGCGCGTTGATGTAATCCACATCCCCCGGCTGCAACCCGGCGTTCTTCAACGCCGCCCGCATCGAGCGTTCACCGCCCTCGCCATCCGACGACGGCGCGGTGATGTGATAGGCGTCGCCCGACATCCCATAGCCCAGCACCTCGGCATAGATCTTGGCGCCGCGCGCCTTGGCGTGCTCGTATTCCTCGAGCACCACGACACCGGCGCCCTCGCCCATGACGAACCCGTCGCGATCCTCGTCATAGGGGCGGCTGGCCGCCTGCGGATTGTCGCCGTATTTCGTCGATAGCGCCTTGCAGGCATTGAACCCGGCGATGCCGATCTCGCTGATGGCCGCCTCGGCGCCGCCGGCGATCATCACGTCGGCGTCGCCATAGCGGATCAGGCGGCTGGCGTCGCCGATGGCATGCGCCCCGGTGGAACAGGCCGTGACCACCGCGTGGTTCGGTCCCTTGAACCCGAACCGGATGCTGACCTGGCCCGAGATCAGGTTGATCAACGCCCCGGGAATGAAAAAGGGCGACACCCGGCGCGGCCCGCGTTCCTTGATCAGCACAGCGGTATCGGCGATGGAGTTCAGCCCGCCGATCCCCGATCCGATCATCACGCCGGTGCGTTCGCGGCTTTCTTCGTCCTCCGGCAGCCAGCCGGCATCATGCACCGCCATGTCGGCTGCTGCGACGCCGTAAAGGATGAAGTCGTCGACCTTGCGCCGTTCCTTCGGCGCCATCCAGTCATCGGGATTGAACGTGCCGTCACTGCCATCCCCGACAGGGACCTCGCAGGCGTAGGTCGTGGTCACTCCGCTGGCGACGGCATCGAACCGGGTGATCGGTCCGGCCCCGCTCTGTCCCGCCAAAAGCCGCGACCAGCTTTCCTCGACTCCGCAGGCCAGCGGCGTCACCAATCCCAGCCCGGTTACAACGACTCTGCGCATGAACAACCCTCTTGCCTCTTTCCGCTTGAAAACCGCTCTTACCGCGCCCTTGGGGATGGGGGCAAGAGTAACGGCGCCCTCTGTGCCCCTCCCCGGCGATACTCGGCGGATTAACCCGGCCGTCGGGGCCGGTTGCCGCACGGTTGCGTTACTGGAACTCGGCCACCGGTTCCGGACCGGGCTGTGCCACCGCCAGGGCCTCGGCCAGGTCCAGCGTCTTGCGAAACAGCGCCCGGCCCACCAGCACACCGGCGATATCCGGAATGTACTTCAACCGGGCGATGTCGTCCGCGTTGCGCACGACGCCGCTGGCGATCACCGGGGCGCGGGCCTTGTCCGCCAAGCCCGCGATCAGGCCGAGCTGCGCCTCGACCTCCTCCATGTCGCTGTCCACATCCGTGATCACGATCCCGGCAAAGGGCGCATCGCCAAACGCCTCGATATAGCCCTCGGGGGTCAGGGCGCTGGCCGTGCGCCAGCCTTCGGTCATGACCTGCCCCTGCCAGACATCGACCGACAGCACGATCTGGTCGGGGTGATACTTGGCCAGTTCCTTGACCGCCTCGGGGTCCTGAGCGGCCCAGGTGCCGATCACGATCCGCCCCGCGCCCTTGTCGATCCAGCGTTCGGCCACCTCGCGGCTGCGCATGCCGCCGCCCAGTTGCACCGGGATACCCGCGGCGCGGATGATCTCCTCGACCAGCTCGGCGTTGCCACCACCGCCCTCGACCGCGTCGAAATCGGTCAGATGCATCCATTGGGCCCCCGCTGCGGCAAAGCCGCGCGCGGTCTCGACCGGGTCCACATGCCAGATCATCGGGGCGTCCAGACGCCCCCGGTCCAGCGTGACACAGTGCCCGTTCTGCAATTCCATCGTCGGGTAAATGATCATCGGTTCCCCCCCTCTCGCACACCGGCTCCCCGGTTTTCGCACCTTAGCCGGTGCGTACGACCGCGATCGCACGCTTTCGGCATCGCGCAGGTCGTTTGCGGCACCATGCACCGCATTGACCCCTCCCGCGCCTCGCCCCGGGGCGGGCCGATCATACAACATCATGCCGGAAACGCGAAACGGCGCCCCCTTGGGGACGCCGTTTCAAAATCGGTCGGGGAAACCTGCCCCGGGATCAGGACGCTTCCGTGATGAACTTCACCGCGTCGCCGAAGGTCTGGATGGTCTCGGCAGCGTCGTCCGGGATCTCGATGCCGAACTCTTCTTCGAAGGCCATGACCAGCTCGACGGTGTCCAGGCTGTCGGCCCCGAGATCGTCGATGAACGAGGCGCTCTCGGTGACCTTGTCCTCTTCAACACCCAGGTGCTCCACAACGATCTTCTTAACGCGATCTGCGACGTCGCTCATGTCTCTTCCTCATTCCGTTCGAGGCCGGTGGCCCCAGATTTTGCCCTTGCCCGCTCGGGGTGGCTTGGTTGTGCCCGATCAGGGCGGCTTGATCCCGGAAACCCGGGAATGGCAGGGGCCGGCCATGCGTGGCCGCTGCCTCAATTGTGCGCCGCCTATAGCATAGTCCGGCGCGATGGCAAACGCTTTCGCCGTGTCACGAAAGCCTGCCTACAGCATGGCCATCCCGCCGTTCACATGCAAGGTCGCACCGGTGACATATGCGGCCTCCGGGCTGGCAAGATAGAGGACAGCTGCAGCAATCTCGTCGGGCGCGCCCATCCGGCCGGCGGGGATCTGGGCGTTGATCTTGGATTTCTGGTCGTCGGTCAGCTTTTCGGTCATCGCCGTGGCGATGAACCCGGGCGCCACCGCATTGACGGTGATTCCCCGGCTGGCCACCTCGTAGGCGAGCGATTTCGACATCCCGATCACGCCTGCCTTGGAGGCAGCGTAATTGCCCTGGCCCGGGTTGCCGGTGGCCCCCACGACCGAGCTGATGTTCACGATCCGGCCCCAGCGCGCCTTCATCATGCCGCGCAGCACACCCTTGCACAGCTTGAAGGTGGCGGTGAGGTTGACGTCGAGCACGCTCTGCCATTCGTCGTCCGACATCCGCATGAACAGGTTGTCACGGGTGATTCCGGCGTTGTTGACCAGGATATCAACCCCGCCCATCGCCTCGATCGCCTGTTTCGGCAGCGCCTCGACCGCCGCCGCGTCGCCCAGATTGCAGGGCAGAACATGGGCACGCCCGCCCAGTTCCGCGGCCAGCGACTCCAGCGGTTCGACCCGCGTGCCCGAAAGCCCCACGGTCGCGCCCCGGGCGTGCAGCGCCTTGGCAATGGCACCGCCGATGCCCCCCGATGCGCCGGTGATCAGCGCCGTCTTTCCCGTCAAATCGAACATCGTTCGGTTCCTTTCTGCTTGCGCGAGCCTGCCGTCGCAGGCCCCGCCTCGATTCACATGCTTTCGACAGCGGCCTTCACGTCATCCGGCGTGCCCACGGCCTTGCCGGCGATCGAACGGTCGATCTTACGGATCATGCCCGACAGCGCCTTGCCGGCACCGATCTCCCAAGTTTCGGTGACGCCCTGGGCGGCCATGTACTGCACGCTTTCGCGCCAGCGCACCGATCCGGTGACCTGTTCGACCAGCAGCGCGCGGATCATGTCGGGATCGCTCACCGCCTCGGCGCGCACGTTGGCCACCAGCGGCACGGTGGGGGCCTTGATCTCGACGCCGGCCAGCGCCTCGGCCATCACGTCGGCGGCGGGCTGCATCAGGGCACAGTGGAACGGTGCGCTCACCGGCAGCATGATGGCGCGCTTGGCGCCCTTGTCCTTGGCGATCACGGCGGCACGCTCGACCGCGGCCTTGCTACCCGAGACCACCACCTGGGTGGGATCGTTGTCATTGGCGGCCTGGCAAACCTCGCCCTGGGCGGCCTCCTCGGCCACGGCACGCACCGCGTCCAGGTCGAGCCCGAGGATGGCGGCCATCGCCCCCTCGCCCACCGGCACCGCCGATTGCATCGCCTGTCCCCGGGTGCGCAGCAGCCGCGCAGTGTCGGTCAGGCTGATCGCGCCGGCGGCGCAAAGCGCAGAGTATTCGCCCAGCGAATGGCCGGCGACAAAGGCGGCGGCATCCATCGAGACGCCCTGGGCCTCGAGCGCCCGCATCGCGGCCAGCGAGGTAGCCATCAACGCCGGCTGCGCGTTCTGGGTCAGGGTCAGCGTTTCGATGTCCCCCTCCCAGATCAGCGCGCTGAGCGCCTCGCCCAGTGCCGCGTCAACCTCGTCAAAGACCGCTTTCGCGGCCGGATAGGCCTCGGCCAGCGCCTGGCCCATTCCGATGGTCTGCGCCCCCTGCCCGGGGAATACGAACGCCCTGCTCATGCCGTCCTCCTGCTTGCATTCGGGTCCGGAATAGACCGCCGCGCGGCTCTGTGCAATGGCGCGCCGGGGCTGTGCCCTCCTGCCCGTTGTCCGTACCGCGTCCCCGCATAATCTGGGGCGATTGCAATTTGGAGCGCCCCCGATGCCCCCGATCAACCACCTGTCCAATACCGCCAAAAGCTATGGCGCCGTCACCAAGACGTTTCACTGGCTGACCGCGTTGCTGATCCTCACCGCGCTGCCGCTGGGCTGGATCGCCAGCACCCTGGCGCATCAGGTCAGCGACCCGGCCAGCACCGCCAGCGACGGCGCGGTGGCGCGTGCGGCGCTGCTGTTCTCGCTGCACAAGACGGTGGGCGTCGCAATGTTCTTCACTGCGTTGGCGCGTATCCTCTGGACAGTGTCGCAAGAGCGTCCCGGGTTGCTCAACGGGGACAACCGGCTGGAGGCGACGGCAGCCGAACTGGTGCACTGGCTTCTATACGGCGCGCTGGTGCTGGTACCGCTCTCGGGCTGGGTCCATCACGCCGCCACCACCGGGTTCGCACCGATTCTCTGGCCTTTTGGCCAGTCGCTGCCCTTCGTGCCGAAAAGCGGGGCGGTAGCCGAGGTCGCGGGCACCCTCCATTACTTCGCCATGCTGGTGCTGAGCGCCGCGCTGCTGGCCCATGTGGCGGGCGCGCTCAAGCATGTCCTGATCGACCGGGATTACACCCTGCAACGCATGCTGCCTGGGTTCGGCGCCGGGCCGCAGCCCCCCGTCGCGCGCCATGCCGCCCTGCCGCCGGTTCTGGCCGGCCTGATCTGGATCGCCGCGCTTGGCCTTGGCGGCTGGAGCGGTTTGGCCGCCTTGCGCGACAGGGGCCCGCAAACCGCGGCGCTCGAACAGGTCGCCTCCGACTGGCAGGTGCAAGCGGGCGCGCTGGAGATCACCGTTCAACAGATGGGCAGCGCGGTCACCGGGCAATTCGCCGACTGGACCGCCGCGATTTCCTTTGACGAGCGCGACACCCCTGGCCCCGCCGGATCGGTCGAGGTGCAGATGTCCATCCCCTCGCTCACGCTCGGCTCGGTCACGGCGCAGGCGATGGGCCCCGATTTCTTCGACGCCGAACGCTTTCCCCGCGCCGTGTTCCGTGGCGAGATCCTGCGCACCAAGGATGGCTATGAGGCACGCGGCCCGCTGAACCTGAAAGGGATCGAGACGGAGATCGTGCTGCCCTTCACGCTGGAGATCGAAGGCGAAACCGCGCGGATGAGCGGCGCGCTCACGCTCGATCGGCTGGCTTTTGCCATCGGTGAGGGGATGGCCGACGACAAGTCGCTCGGGCACGCGGTGGTGGTATCGGTTGACCTGACGGCAAAGCGCGCGGCCCGGCCGTCATCGTGACGCAACAGGCAACCTCACGACACGAAAAAGCCGCCGGCGCCCGATGCACCGGCGGCTCGCTTTCACCTGATCGGATGGCGGTTACTCGGCCTTCATCGCCTCGACCGACAGCTCGACGGCGACCTCGTCACTGATGTAGGGGGCGAACTTGCCCAGGTTGAAATCGCTGCGCATCAGCGTCGTGGTGGCGCTGAACCCGGCCCAGGGTTTGCCCGCCATCGGGTGATCGCCGACCTGGTTCAGCACCGCGTCCAGCACCACCGGCTTGGTCACCCCGTTCAGGGTCAGATCGCCGGTGATCCTGGCGGTGGTGTCGCCGGTCACCTCGATCCCGGTCGAAGAAAAGCTGACGACATCCTCGTCGTTGGCGCCAAAGAAATCCGGCGACATGAAGTGATCGAACCGCGCCTGCCAGCCGGTCAGCATCGAGGATTCGGGCATCGAGACCGAAACGCTGGACTTGGCCGGATCCTCCTGGTCGAACATGATCTCGCCTTCGAAGCCTGAGAACATGCCATAGCCGGTGGAAAAGCCGAGGTGGTTGTAACTGAAGACGATCTGGCTGTGGCTGGCGTCCAGCACGTATTTCTCGGGCGCGGCAAAGGCCGCGGTGGTGGTTGCTGCGGTCACGGCAGTCGCCATGGCGGCGGCAAGCAAGGCGGTTTTCATCCCATTCTCTCCGATTTGTTTTTCGGTTTCAGATGGGCTTCAGATTGCCGTTGCGCCGACCGCGAACAAGGCCGCAAAATCCAACAGCCCCTGTGATCAGGCGAACAGCCGCGCCCGCCTCAGTTGCAGATATTCACCAACTGGCGCAGCTGGCTTTCCAACGCCGTGCGCCGCGCCGGGTCCGTCACCCGCAGCCCGATCAGCAATCGCCCGTCGAAATCATACAACTCCACCCGGTTGCCCCGGAACTGCGCCCGACCAAGGCTGTCATAGCCACGGCGCAGCACCACATGCGGCTGGCCATCACCGGATTTGACCAGCACCCGCAACTCTCGCCGGATCGGATCAAAGCAGACCTCGGGCACGTTTTCGGCGTGATGGAACATCACCAGCGCGACGCCGCAGAACAGAAAGAAAAGCGATGCGCCCAGCTTTATCAGGACCAGGTCCGCCTCCACGGTGCTGCCGGGCAGACCCCACATCGCCGCCGCCACCAGGATCAGAAAGGTCCCGATGAAACGAAAGAACACCGGCACCACCGCGAACCGTGGCCCGAACGCCACATGTACCGGGGTACCGCTACCCGCATAGGCCGCCGGTCCCGGCGACCCCAAACCCGCATGATCCAAATTTGCCATCTCAGCAGCTCGTCCTGGCGTATCGCCCCCATTGCCCATTTCCTGCCCGAAATGCGTCAGGATTACGGCGAGGCGATGAAATTCGCCGGGCAGCCCGGCGCGGGAGCAAGCGCACTTGCCCGCCGGGCTGAAACGTGTATACGGGGCCATCCTTCGCACCACGAAGCTAACCGCGCAGTCTCTCGTGGCGGGGCCGCGAAGGGATATGGCCCCACCTATGAAATGCGCCTTGACAGAAACAGGAGAGCACATGCCTTTTTACGAGCATGTCATGATCGCGCGTCAGGACTTGTCCAACACGCAAGCCGAAAGCCTCGTCGAGCATTTCGGCACCGTCCTCGCCGACAACGGCGGCAAACTCGTGGATAGCGAGTACTGGGGCGTCAAGACGATGGCCTACAAGATCAACAAGAACCGCAAGGGCCACTACGCCTTTCTGAGAACCGACGCGCCCGCGCCGGCGGTCCAGGAGATGGAACGCCTGATGCGCCTGCACGACGACGTGATGCGGGTTCTGACCATCAAGGTCGACGAGCACGCCGAAGGCCCGTCGATCCAGATGCAGAAGCGCGACGAGCGCGACAACCGCCGCGAACGCCGCTGACACCCGTCACAAGAAAGGACGCTAAGACATGGCCGCAAAACCGTTTTTCCGCCGCCGCAAGGTCTGCCCCTTCTCGGGCGACAATGCACCCAAGATCGACTACAAGGACACCCGCCTGCTGCAACGCTACATCAGCGAACGCGGCAAGATCGTGCCCTCGCGCATCACCGCCGTCTCGGCCAAGAAGCAGCGTGAACTGGCCCGTGCGATCAAGCGCGCCCGCTTCCTCGCCCTGCTGCCCTACGCCGTGAAGTAAGGAGAAAGCCTGATGCAAGTTATCCTTCTGGAACGCGTGGCCAAGCTGGGCCAGATGGGCGACGTCGTCGACGTCAAGCCCGGCTTTGCCCGCAACTTCCTGCTGCTGCAGGGCAAGGCGCTGACCGCGTCGAAAGAGAACATCGCCTCTTTCGAAGCGCAGAAAGCCCAGCTCGAGGCACGCAACCTCGAAACCAAGAAAGAAGCCGAGGATCTGGCCGGCCGCTTGGGCGGTCAGCAATTCGTGCTGATTCGCCAGGCCTCTGACGGCGGCAACCTCTACGGGTCGGTCACCACCCGTGACGCCGCCGACGTGGCCACCGAGGAAGGCTTCAGCCTCGATCGCAAGCAGGTCATCATCCGCCAGCCGATCAAGACGCTGGGCCTGCACGAGGTCGAGGTGCACCTGCACCCCGAGGTCATGGTCACCATCGCGCTGAACGTCGCCCGCTCGCCCGAAGAGGCCGAGCTTCAGGCGTCGGGCAAGTCGATCCAGGAACTGGCCGCCGAAGAAGAGGCGCAGGCCGAGTTCGAGATCTCCGAACTGTTCGACGACATCGGCAGCGCCGCGTCGGACGACGACGATCTGGGCGACCGCCCCCAGGAAGAGGCCGCCCCCGAAGGCGACGAATCCGCCTCCTGATCCTGGCCACGACCACATTCAGGGGCCGCGCGGGCATCGCGCGGCCCTTTTTCGTTGCGAGCCGCGCACGTCGCGGCCCTTGCCGGTGGCAATTCGCCGCCCAGCCCCAACCGCCACCTTCTTGCTGCCACGCAGCCGATGTAGACTGCGCCAAAGCAAATCGCAGGTATCCCATGACCGATCCCACGCGCCGACGTGCGCTGTTTCTCCTCTCCGCCCCGCTGCTGGTCGCCGCCTGCGGCGGACAGCGCGTTCATCGTTCCAGCCGGAACGCCCCCTTCGATCCGCCCCTCTACCCGAACGAAACGCCGGAGTTGCGGCGGCTCATCAACAAGTGGGCCGACCATTACGAGGTGCCCCGCGCGCTGGTGCACCGGGTTGTGATCCGCGAAAGCACCCATCGCCCCTGGGCGCGCAACGGCCCTTATTACGGGTTGATGCAGATCCTCCCCAACACCGCCCGCGGCATGGGATTCCGGGGGAGCGCCGATCAACTTCTGGATGCCGACACCAACCTGAAATACGCGGTAAAATACCTGCGCGGCGCCTGGCTTGTTTCGGACGGCAGCTATGACAAGGCCGTGAGCTGGTACGCGCGCGGCTACTACTACGAGGCCAAGCGCCGGGGCATGCTCAAGGAGACCGGGTTGATCTGACCCGGCCTCGCCGCCTTGCTTGCACCGCTCCACCCGTTGCTACCCTGAGGTGATTACAATTGCCTCGCAGCCTTCTTTCGGGCACAAAGATTAACATAAAAATTTGTGACGGTGTTTGCGTTGGTATTGGTGAATCCGCCAGTCGCACCTGATCTGACGGGGTGGAAAGGCAATAGGTGTTTCATGAATGAGATTGACGTTTTTGTCGGCAACCGGATCCGCGCGCGGCGTTTTGCCCTCGGGATCAGCCAATCGGAACTTGGCGCGGCGATCGGCGTGCGGTTCCAACAGATCCAGAAATACGAAACCGGCGCCAACCGGGTCAGCGCCTCACGGCTTTGGGCCGTGGCCGAGAAACTGGGCGTTGAGATCGAGTATTTCTTTCAGGGGATCCGCACGGATCGGGACAGCGACGGCATCGGCGGCAAGCCGGAAAACAAGATGGCGTTCCTGTCCGACCAGGAGTCGATCCAGATGATGGAGATGTTTCATCAACTCCCAAGCGCGCAGCGCAGCGCGGTACTGGCAATTGTCAGGTCAATGTCCGAAACTCCGGTTGGACAGAATCTGCGGATGGCGACCTGAGGCAGGTGCGCGGTCCGTCCCAACCGGGCGCCCCCCGAAGGAGAGCCGGACTTGAACCTGATCGACCTGAGCACGGTCCCTGACACGGACGACAATTTCACGTCCTTTCTGAACGACCTGTGCCGCGAACTCGGGTTCGACTATGCCTCCTACGCGACCTCGCACCCGATCACCGGGGACGTTCAGGGATATGCCAATTACCCCGACGAATGGAAACTGCACTATGGCCGGCGCGGCATGCACCGGGTCGACCCGACCCTTTACCTGTCGGCCCGAAGCATCGCCCCGGTCGACTGGACACGCTTTACCGACCACCCGCATTTCCACGACGTGTTCTTTGACGCCCATGACTTCGGCATCTCCAACCGCGGCCTGACGGTGCCGGTGCGCGGCCCCCACGGCGAATGCGGGTTGCTCAGCGTCACCCGCGACTGCCGCGACCAGGATTGGAAAAAGCACAAGCGCGACGTCATCGGCGACCTGCAATTCGCCGCCGTGCACCTGCATGACAACGTGATGCGCTCCGGCGTGCTGCAGCAGGCATTGAACCGCCCGCGGCTGTCCTCGCGCGAGTTGCAGATCCTGCAATGGGTCGCCGCCGGCAAGAGCCAGCAGGACATCGGCGACATCCTGTCGATCTCACACCGCACCGTCGAGGTGCACCTGCGTTCCAGCCGCGAAAAGCTCAGCGCCCTGACCACCGCGCAGGCCATCGGCCGGGCGATCGGCCTCGGGTTGATCTACCCCGGCTAAGGCCACCCCCTGCCCCCTCACCGTACACCCTGACGGCGAATTCAACCGCCGGACCACCCGTGCGCGCCCTGCGAGACTACGGGAAATCCCTAATAGGCGCAGTCATCCTTATGGATAACCATGCGTTAACGTGACGACGGATGGGGATGGACATGATCATAGTGATAGACGCACTCAACCGACACAGGTTCAAAGGGCTTCTGGACGAGATGCACAGGCTCAGGGCGCGTGTCTTTTGCGACCGGCTCGGATGGGACGTGATGGTGCGCAACGGCCGCGAGGTCGACGAGTTCGACGCGCTCGATCCCGCGCATGTGGTCTGTCTCGACGCCGATGGGGATGTGGTCGGCTGCATGCGCCTATTGCAAACGACGGGTCCACACATGCTGGCCGATGTCTTTCATGGCTTGCTGGACGGTGAACCGCCCCTTCGCAGTTCGCGGATCTGGGAGGCCACGAGGTTCTGCGTCGACACCAAAAAGCTGAACGGTGGCAAGACCCGGAATTCGATCTCCTACGTGACCAGCGAGGTGATGATCGCGGCCTTTGAATACGCCCGAGAGGCCGGGGTTCTGGACGCCGTGGCGGTGATCGACCCGGTGATGAACCGGGTCATGTGCCGGTCGGCCAACGCGCCCTACGATTACCTTGGCACGCCGAAACCGATGGGCAAGGTCACCGCGATGGCGGCGCTGATGGATTGCTCGGAAGAGCGCATTCAGGCCATTCGTGACTTTGCCGATATCCGCCACGACGTGTTCCTGACCGAAGACGAGGCGGAGGCGCTGTTCCGATCCAACCGAGAGGCTCCGGCACAGCGAACCGCGCCCCCTGCCCCATTCCCCGAATCCAAGACCGAAAAGGCGGACCAGATGCCCAAGCTCCCCCGTGCCCCCCATAGCAATGCGCTGCAGCAGTATTGCTACGAGCAGGTCCTCAACGCCAAGTCGCAATCTGACGTCGACGCGGCGCAGGCCCTGATCGAGGCGCTATCGGACGCGCTTGGCACGACCAGCGCCGCCGAGCTGGCCCGCCTGGCACGCGTCGAGGCACAGGCGACGCGGAAATCGGTCCTGGTCGCCGCGAAATAGTCTGGACGCTTGCCCGGGCGGCGCCCTTGCATCCTGAGGTCGCAAACGAAAACGGACCGCCCACCGGGCGGCCCGCTGCATTTCACCGCAGTGAAACGGATCAGTCTTCGTCTTCCATCTCTTCGACGGCCTTTTGCAGATCGTCCTTGGAGACCTCTTTCTCGGTGACCGAGGCCAGTTCGCAGACGTAGTCGACGACCTTGTCCTCGAAGATCGGCGCGCGCAGTTGCTGCTGCATCTGCTGGTTCTGCTGCACGAACTCGAAGAACTGGCGTTCTTGGCCCGGATACTGACGAGCCTGGTTCATGATCGCCTGCGTCATCTCGGCGTCGGTCACCTCTACCTCGGCCTTCTGGCCCAGCTCGGCCAGCAACAGGCCAAGGCGCACGCGGCGCTCGGCCAGGGCTTTGTGCTCGTCAGTCGGCTCGACCTCGCCGTGATCGTGACCGTGATCGTCCGGGTGCTCCTCGTGATAGAGCTGGTGCGCGATCTGCTTGGCCTCGGCCTCGACCAGGCTCGGCGGCAGCTCGAACTTGACCATCCCGTCCAGCGTATCCAGCAGACCGCGCTTGAGCACGGCGCGGGCGGCACCGGCGTATTCGGCCTCCAGCCGCTCGCCGATCTGCGCCTTCAGCCCGGCGAGATCCTCGGCGCCGAACTTCTTGGCCAGCTCATCGTCGATCTCGGCGGCGACCGGTTCCTTCACCTCCTTGATGGTGCAGGAGAACACGGCTTCCTTGCCGGCCAGATGCTCGGCCTGGTAATCCTCGGGGAAGGAAACGGTCACGTCCTTTTCCTCACCCGCCTTGACGCCGGCAAGTTGCTCTTCGAAACCCGGGATGAACTGACCGGAGCCCAGCACCAGCGGGTAATCCTCGGCCGAGCCCCCCTCGAAGGCCTCGCCGTCGACCTTGCCGACGAAATCGAACACGACCTGGTCGCCGTCCTGCGCCGCGGCGCCCTCTTCGCGGGCGTTGAAGTCCTGCGCGGTTTCGGCCAGGCTGCTCAGCGCCTCGTCGATGGCGGCGTCGTCGGCCTTGACCACCATGCGCTCCAAGCTGACCGAGGCCAGGTCCACTTCGGGGATTTCAGGCAGTTTTTCGTACGACATCTCGACCAGGACATCGTCGCCCTCTTTCCAATCCTCGTTGGTCATCTTGACCTCGGGCTGGAGCGCCGGGCGATCGCCGCTGTCCTCGAAATGCTTGTTCATTGCGCCGTCAACGGCTTCCTGCATGGCCTCGCCCATCAGGCGCGGGCCGAACTGCTTTTTCAGCAGCGCCATCGGGACCTTGCCCTTGCGAAAGCCCTTCATCTCGACCTCGGGCTGAGCCTCGGCCAGTTTCTCGTTGATCTTGTCGTCCAGTTCCTGTGCCGTAAGCATCAGCTTGTACGCGCGCTTCAGACCTTCGTTCAGCGTCTCGGTGACCTGCATCATATTCCCCATAGAGTCGATAGCGCGCGAAAACGGCGCGCGCGGCAAATTTGTGGCCTTCTATTTGCCCTCGCCCGGCTGTGCAAGGGCCATTGCGGAAACACCGGCGGAAACCCACCCTGTCCCATACACGAAAAACAGCCCGCCGCCGAAGCGGCGAGCTGCCTGATCGGTCCGAGGGAAAGGAACCGGATCAGAACTTCCAGCGGGCCCCGAAGATGACCGCTTTCAGATCGTTGTAGGTGGTTGTCGAGGAATCCTCATAGGAATACTCGCGGTACCCCAGGTAGGTTTCCATGTTGGCGTCGTCGATGTTCTGCACCAGGGCGACACCGTAGGATTCCGATTCCGAGCCCGCGCTCACGAGGTCGTCACCGGTATAGTAGTCGACCGAAACCGCGGTCGAACCGATGGCAAACAGGTCGGCGGTGTAGCCCAGCTTGATGTAGCCATAGTTGCCGGTGGTGTCGCGGTCGCCATAGGAAATGGCAGCGTTGAAACCGGAACTGTGCATCGCGCTCAACGACGCCACGGTGTCACGTGTATCAGCAGTAGCCCCCGCATTGTCGTTCCAGGTCACGGCCAGGGCACCGTCGATTTTCACGTCGCCGAACTGCTTGCCATAGCGCACGGCCACGTCATAGGCCTCGTCTTCGTCGCCGACGGTCAGGATGTCGGTCCCGTAGGAGGCCGACAGCGTGAACCCGTTCAGCGACACGGTGTCATAGCGGACACGGCCCAGGCGGCCGCCGTCGAAGGTCGGGAAGGCGTCGCCGATCGAGATCCCCGAGAGCGCCCCGGCGGTGGTTGTCAGCTCAAAGCTGCTTGCCAGGTCCTCGACCGATGCGGACGCGGCAAGGTCAGTGCCGGACAGGTCGGCAAAGGCCGCGCCATCGGCTGCCATGCTGCCCTGACCAGCCGAGAACGTCCCGTAGTTGCCCGACAGGCTGAAGTCGACCTTACGGATGTCGGTGCGATCCCAATCCACCCAGTTCGGATCGGTACCCTGGCTCAAATCGCTGGTGCCGCGCAGGGAAAGCCCGGTTTCGAAGTTGAACTGGAACGTGTTTTGGCCGAGAGGCTGGCGCAGGTAGAACCCGATCCGGCTGGGCGAGCTCGAGTTGTCTGCGGCGTCGCTATAATCGTTCACGCCGTCATCGACCGACAGGAAGGACGGGTTCAAGTGACCGTAGAAGGTAAAGCTGCCGCCGCTGGCGCTCTCGTAGGTCGGGCCGGCAAGCGCCGGGCTGCCCAGAACCGCTGTCGCGGCCGTCAGGGACAGGGTTTTGAGGAGAAGGTTAGACATCTTGTTGGTCTCCGTTGGTTGGACCCCCTACCTAGGAGTCTCCTATCTGGCCGCCAGACCTAAACTGAACAGTTCGGTTTATTTCTGCACTTGCACAAAACCTGTTGCAATGCAGCATCACCCGGAACAGCAGGTTGTGCAGAACTGCACAATCATCGTAACGTCACAGATCTTGAAACGCGTTTCCTCAATGATTTTATGGTGTTGGAAAAGCTGATTGAATCGCGCCCAGCACCGGCTTTATGCCCTCTGCTTGCTGTCGCGCGTAACCGTCCGTTCCGGATTTCACCAGACCGAGTCGCGGGCGCGCCAGGCAACGTGATCGCGCGTGATCGTGTAGCGCCGCCATACAGGTCAAACTACGTCGGCACTCGGATGTGCACCTTGGCTGGAGCCTCCGCATCGACAACTTGGGAAACATCTTGAGAGACCCCGCCGCGCGATGGTCTGGCGACAAACAAGTTCGGGGCTGAATGGGGCGGGATTTCCATCCCGTTTCTTATGGCGATTTCAGTGTGATATGCTGATCTCATGGTGCGGGTGAAGGGAACCTGTAGCAAATTGCGTAGTGTTTCAATGTGTGTTGACCCCCTTTGTTGCACGGCGCAACTCGCAAGGTGTTGCGCGATGTCGCAACATGGTGCAGCCCAAGCGGGGGGCTGGATTGGGGGGCCAATGGCAGGCATCAACAAGCTGAAAGCAACGCAAATCAAGAACGCGAGACCCGGCGACAAGCTGGAAGACGGTGGCGGGCTCAGGTTCATCGGGACTGGATCAGGAGGAAAATAAGAGTTCCAGTTTCAACTCAATGGCAAGCGCCGGAAGATGGGCCTTGGATCGCTGCGTGACGTGTCCCTGGCGGATGCGCGGAAGGCGCGGGCAAAATGGGCTGCCGTTCTGCAAGACGGGCTCGACCCGATCACGGAGCGCCAAAAAGCCATAGACGACGAGGCAAAGCGCCAGGACCAACAGGATCCGACGTTCGAAGAAATGGCGCACATCGTGTTCGAAGCACGCAAGGCGAAACTGAGGGACAACAGAAAGCGCGGGCGCTGGTTCTCCCCTCTCAAGATCCACGTGATCCCCAAGATCGGAAAGAAACGGCTGTCGACCATCCACCAGCGCGACATTCACACGGCGATTGCGCCGATCTGGAACACCAAGCATGAGACGGCAGACAAGGCGATGAACAGGACGCGGATGATTTTCCAAGACGCGCGACTGATGGGATACCCCGTCGATCCATTCGTGTGCGATGCGGCCCGGCACATGCTCGGTCACGTGGAAGCCGTGGAAACACCGATTCCATCTACGCCCTGGCAGGAGGTGCCCGATCTGTTCGCCCGGCTGGACAAGCCCTTCCCTTCCTATCTGGCGCTACGCTGGATCATCCTGACCGCAACGCGCGGGACGCCAGCCCGGGGGGCGCGGTTCAGCGAGATTGACGGCGACGTGTGGATTGTGCCGGCGGATCGGATGAAGGGCCAGCGCGGAAAGGTTAAGGACTTCCGGGTGCCGCTCTCATCCGCTGCCCTCGATGTGCTTGACACGTGCCGGGAATACGCGACCAGTATCCTCCTGTTCCCGTCGCCTCGCGTTGGGTTCATTTCGCAAGAGATGCTGACCCAATCGCTCAAGCAGTTGGGCGAGGCGGGCCGGCCGCACGGGTTCCGGTCGTCATTCCGATCGTGGGTACAGGACACGGAAGCGGCATCTTGGGAGGTTGCTGAAACCGCACTTTCCCACACCATCGGCAACAAGGTGGAGCGATCCTATGCCCGCTCCGATCTTCTCGATCGGCGGCGCATCCTCATGCAGAAATGGGGGGATTTCGTCACTCGATCCGCAGCAAAGGTGGTGAAACTGCACAGGTAGCAAGGAAGTGCCATGAACTTGGCGTACCTGACCAATACGGGTTTCAGATACGTTCACCGTCCGGCCCCCAAAAAGTTCTTGTTGCCGCTGCCGTTGCCACGATTGAGTGGGCCAAGAGGCGCATCCTTGCCACCCTCGTGCCCAAATGTGCGGTCAGCTCAGCCCTGAAAAACAACCGGCACGCAGTCGTGGCTCTTAGTCCAATTCGGTGTATCCGCCCGGCGTGACCGCCGTTGACAATCAAGTTGGCCCCCAATTCCAGGGACTCCGTTGTGGAATTCGATTGACGGCCAAGCTTCCCCTTTCCCAGGACACACTTGTCCCACGGCCTCTGTGATGGGTATGCCGAGCGCGGTGAAGCCGTTCATGATGGCGACGCGAACCTGAAGCTCGGCGACCTGACGCTCAGGGGCCCTTGCCATCGGTCGTTGGCCCAGCAGCTTCATGCAGTGCATCCGCTGACCGTCAGTGCATTGCGCAGCACTGTCACGAGAGGTTTCGTCTCGACGCGACTTCGGCGGTGGTAGCCACTCCACTTTTTCCAGAGCGCTCGGCCGAGGGATTTCGACGAAACCGGTCGTCTGCCTGAGCGCCATGCCGAACAGCACCTTCATCGTAAGGCAGGTCTGGATCGCGGCGTCGCTGTAGGTGGGCTGGCGGCCTCGCTTGCCGGTCGGCTTGGCCTCCCATGTCATTTCAGGATCAAACCAGCCTTACGGCAATTGGATGGTCGATGAGCCATGACGCTTGAGCGCTTCATTGTAGGCCGTCCCGTACTTGATCTTGTAGGTTGGGGTGTCGGCCTGCTCATGCCCGCCAGCTATTTCGCCGGATTCACGAGATGAGTCCACAACCTGATTTGCGTAGCAGAGCCGGTCAGGGTCCAAAGAACTTCGGACGGGCCTGTCCTCAACCTGTTCGAAATCCGGACGTCAGGAAAATCCCGGAGTTCCGGGGTAATGCCTTCGCATATTTTATTTCCATTAATTTCAAGGGCCTCCCTGAAATTTCCCCCAGATATCGCGATATTGGTAAGCTTCCTGCTTCTCCTCTGGGCAGGCTCGGTCAGAAGGCCGGACGGGACAGGAGACTCGTTCGCTCAAGGATCGGACCCGGCGCACAGGCTGCGCCGTCGGGGCCGCTTGGCCAGCGTAACAGGAACGGGAGGAGAAGTGCGGAATGGCATTTCAGATCAATATCGATAACGGCGGCACTCTGACCGACGTCTGCATCATGTCGGATGACGGCGTGAAAAAGACCAAGGTTCTGACCACGCCCTATGACCTGTCGAAGTGTTTTTTCGAAGGTCTGCAAAAGGCGTCCGAGACCCTCTACGGCGCCGAGGATGTGAAGCGGCTTCTCGAAGAGGTGGAGCTGATCCGCTATTCGACAACGCAGGGAACCAATGCGATCTGCGAACGCAAGGGGCCGAAACTGGGGCTGGTGCTCGACGCCGCCTCTGCCGATCTGCCGCAGGCGTTGCAGGCCCATGATCCGGATGTCTATGACGCGCTGGTCGGTAATCGCGTGGCCTTTTTCGACACCGCCGTGCTCGATACCGCCGAGGCCGAGGTCGAGATCGTCAAGACCATCAACCAGCTTACCGCCAAGGGGGCGAACCGGCTGGTGGTCTGTTTCGGCGGATCGGATTTCCATGCCGCCGAGGACGTGGTGAAAAAGATCGTGCTGCGGAAATATCCGCGTCACCTGCTGGGCGCGGTGCCGGTGCTTTATGCATCCGACCTGACAGTCGACCGCAACCCCGAACGGCGCGCCTGGTCCGCCCTGATCAATTCTTTCCTGCATACCTCGATGGAGGCGTTTCTCTACCAGGCCGAGAACCGGCTGCGGGACTATCGAACCAAGAACCCGCTGTTGATCTTCCGCAATGACGGCGATGCCTCGCGCGTGGCCAAAACGGTTGCGATCAAGACCTACAGCTCCGGTCCGCGTGGCGGGATGGAGGGACTCAAGGCGTTCTCCGGCCTCTACGGGTTCCGCGATGCCGTTTCGATCGACGTGGGCGGCACCACCACGGACATCGGCCAATGCACCGACGGCAAGGTCGCCGAGATCCGGCGCGGCAATGTCGAGGGGATCAGCGTCTCTTTTCCCCTGTGCGAGATTTCCAGCGCCGGGGCCGGCGGTAGCTCGGTGTTCAAAGGCGCCGACGGCACCATCACCATCGGCCCTGAAAGCGTCGGCGCCCTGCCTGGCCCGGCCTGTTTCGGGCGCGGCGGCAAGGAGGCGACGATCACCGATGCCAGCCTGCTGGCGGGCCTGCTTGATCCGGCCTCCTATTTCGGCGGCGGCATGGGACTTGACGCGACCAGGGCCGAGGCGGCGGTCATGGCCAATGTGGCCGACCCGCTGGGCCTTGATCTGGACGCTGCCGTACTGGCCATGTCGGATGCCTTTGAAACCAAGATCGCGGGTGAGTTGCATCGCTTTACCCAGATCTCGCCAGACACGGTGCTGATGGCCTTCGGCGGCGCTGGGCCGCTCAACGCCTGCGGCGTGGCCGAAAAGGCGGGGATCAAACGGGTGGCGATCCCGGCGATGGCCGCGGTGTTCTCGGCCTTTGGAATCGGCACCTGCGACGTGTCGCAACGCTATGTCGTGGGGCTGGAGACCCATGACAGCGAGACCCTGCGCACTGCAATCGACACGCTGACGAAAAAGGCCGCGCGAGACATGTTCGCCGAAGGCTTTGACGAGGGCAGCTATACCGTCACCGCCCGCCTTGTCGCCGAAACCCCCGAGGGCGACGTTGTGCATGATCTGGACGGATCGCCCGAGTTCCCGCAAGCGCTGGCTTCGGCCACGGCGGTGGAGCTGGAACTCAACGCGGTCAAGGGCCTGCGTCACGGCGGCGGGGATGCGGTCTCTGTCCATCGTGCGACCAAGGCAACGCCCGCCGATACCCGCAAGGTGCTGGTCCCCGAGCAGGGCCGGATCGACTTGCCGGTCTATCATCTGAACACGATGACCCCGGGCGATTACGCGCAGGGGCCCGCCATCCTTGAGGAGGATTATTTCACCGCCCGCGTGCCTGCGGGCTGGACGCTCGTCGTCTCGGAGGCCGGCGACGTCATTCTGGACCGGGAGGAGTAAGACCGATGAAGATACCGATGACCGAATACCTGCGCATCAATCTTGAAACCGAAAAGTGGGAATGCCGCGTCTGCGATCACGTGATCGCGCCGGCGGAAGGCAACTACAAGGAGGGACTTCTGGTTCATAACCGTGACCCGCGTGAGATCCACCCGCCGGTGATTGATCCGGACAAGTACAAGTTCACCTTCAGCCCTGACCCGGAATGGGTGCGCATCCTGGAATTCTGCTGCCCCTCCTGCGGCACGCAGGTCGAGACGGAATATGCCATCCCCGGCCATCCGCCGCTTTGGGACATACAGGTCGATGTTGCCGCGCTCAAGGCGCAATGGGCCGCGCGCGGCCCCGAGATGCTGCCCGATGCCGGCCCCTCGGTGGTGGCGGGCCGGGCCCATACCCACTGACCATTTCACATGACATGTCCGTCGGTGCCCTGCGGGGCGCGGGCGGACGGACACCACCGGGAGCGACCGTCGAGGAGGACGGCCCCCGGGCAGACACAGGGAGCGAGAATGAAACGCGTATCCGTTGATATCGGTGGTACCTTCACCGACTGTTTCGTCGTCTGGGGCGAGCAGTATATCGAAACCAAGGCACTGACCACGCATCACAACCTGGCCATGGGCTTCAACGAGGCTCTGGGCAAGGCCTGCGACGTGCTTGACGTGGATCTGGAACATGTCCTGACTGAGGTGGACAGTGTGCGCTATGCCACCACGCTGGGCACCAACGCGCTGATCGAGCATAAGGGCCCCAAGGTCGGAATGCTGGTCACCGCCGGTTACGAGGCCACCGTCCCGCTGAGCCGCGCGCGCGGTTATGGCGAAGGGCTGGACACCCTCGGACAGCAGGACATGCCGAATGCACAGCGCCCGGACCCGCTGGTCGAGGCGCATATGATCCGCGGCGTGCGCGAGCGTCTGGATTTCCAGGGCAATGTGGTGATGCCCCTGGACGAAGAGGACGTGCGGCGCCAGTTGCGCGAACTGGTCGACCGTGGCGCGCAGATCATTGTTGTCGCACTGGTCAACTCGGTGGTGAACCCGGTGAACGAGCAGCGCATCGAGGAAATCCTGCTGGAGGAATACCCCTCGCACCTGCTGGGCGCGATCCCGGTGATTCTGTCGCACCAAGTGGCCGGACGTAAGGGCGAATACGTGCGCTCTACCTCGGCCATCGTCGACGGGTATCTCCACTCCACCATGTACCACGCGCTGTCGCAGCTCGAGCAGAACCTGCGCGCGCATACCTATGACAAACCGATGCTGGTGATCCACAACTCCGGTGGCATGGCGCAGCTCAACTCCACGGACGCCCTGCAAACCATCCACTCTGGCCCGGTGTCCGGCATCGGTGCGTCCGAGCACCTGTCGTTGCAGGCCGAACTGGGCAACGTGATCGCCACCGACATGGGCGGCACCAGCTATGACATCGGCATCGTCGTCGAGGGCGGGGTCAAGCACTATGACTTCAACCCGGTGATCGACCGCTGGCTGGTGTCGGTTCCGATGGTCCACCTAGTGACACTGGGGGCCGGGGGCGGCTCGGTCGCCTCCTATGACCGGATGTATAAGACCGTACAATGCGGGCCCGAAAGTGCCGGATCCGATCCCGGTCCGGCCTGCTATGACCGGGGTGGCATGAAACCCACGGTGACCGATGCCGACCTGCTGCTGGGCTATCTCGACCCCGAGAATTACGCTGGCGGCTCGATCCCGCTGAACCCGCGCCGGGCCAAGGCGGCGATCGAGGACACGATCTGCGACGACCTCGATTGCGAGGTGATCGAGGCGGCCAAGCTGATCCGTGAAAAGGTCGACGACAACATGGCCAACGGGCTGTTCACCGAGCTGCGCGCGCGGGGATATGACCCCAAGGACTTCACCATGCTGGCCTATGGTGGCAACGGCCCGCTGCATTGCTGCGGCATCGCGCAGAATCTCAGCATCGACAAGATCCTCGCGCCGCCGTTGTCTTCGGTGTTCTCGGCCGTCGGGGCGGGCAACATGCACCAGCTTCATATTCACGAGCAGTCGCTCTATCTGGTGCTCTACGACAGCAACACCCGCCACATCTTTGACGACTACGACCGCTTCAACGCGATTATTGCCGAGTTGAAGGAAAAGGGCCGGCAGGACCTGCTGCGTCAGGGTGTTGCGCCCGAAGATATCCGCCACGATCTTGAACTGGACATGCGCTATGGCAACCAGTTGGTGCAGACCACGGCGGTGGTACCCACCCACGAGTTGCACGGTCCCGCCGACGTTCTGGCGATGATCTCTCAGTTCTCGACCGACTACGGCAAACGCTTTGGCGAAGGGTCGCAGGCGCCAGAGGCGGGCATCCGGATCAATACCATCCGCGTGGCGACATATGCCCGGCACGAAACGGTCAAGTTCGAGGACATCAAGCCGTTGCCCAAGGCGGAGCGCAGCGCCGCACCGGCCCCGGCCAGCCGCCGCACCTGCCATTTCGTCGGACAGGACGGGCCGATCGACACACCGGTCTGGACCCGCACGGACCTGAACCCGGGGGTTGAGATCGAAGGACCCGCCATCGTCACCTCGGAGGTCACGACCTTTCTGGTCAATCCGGGCTGGACATTGGTGGCGGCGAAACAAGGCGCAACCTGGTTCCTGCGCAACGAAACCCCGGCCATCCGCCACTAAACCGGTCAGTTCCGGCGCCAGGAGGGGCGCCGGAACGCACGCGTAATCCGACAGGAGGAGACAGACATGAAAGACATGAGCACCACGGCCCCGTCGCTGGAAGAAATGAACCTCATCAAGAAGTTCCTTGATGACACCACGCTGTTTCTCGGGCCCGATCCCGAGATCATGCAGAACCATGACCTGATGCCGCGCACCGAGGACGAGAACGCGGCCATCGCCAAGGTGTCCGACACCCATATCGTCGCCAAGATCCGCGACCGGCTTCAGTCGGGCTGCGACGAAGGCTTTGAAATGGTCGAACAGATGGGGGCGGCCCCCGGCGCCAAATGGGGCGACGTGATCACCGGCGTCTATTCGGCCAGCGGCGATCTCGCCATTGCCTCGGCGGGCGGCGTCCTGATCTTTTCGGCGCTGGTCCACCACCCGATCAAGTTCATCATCAAGAACTGGATGAACGATCCCACGGTGGGCGTGAAGGAAGGCGACGGGTTCATCCACAACGACAGCCGCTATGGCAACGTCCATAACACCGACCAGTCGATGATCCTGCCGATCTTTCATGACGGCAAGTTGCTGTGTTGGGTGGCCTCGACCGTGCACGAGGGCGAGAACGGCGCGATCGAGCCCGGCGGCATGCCCTCGATGGCCGAAAGCCCCAGCGACGAAGGGCTGAAGATGTCGCCGTTCAAGGTGGTCGAGAACTACCAGATCAAGCGCGACATCCTGACCTTCCTGCAGAACTCGGTGCGCGAGCCGAAACTGCAATACGAGGACATGAAGGTAAAACTTTTCGCCTGCCTGCGCATCAAGCAGCGCATCGAGGAGACACTGAATTCCGATGGGCCGGAGGCGCTGGTTTCGACCCTGCGCTTGACCATGGAGGACGTGCGCGCCGAGGTGAAGCGGCGGATTTCCGAATGGCCGGACATGACCGTGCGCAGCTATATCATCCAGGATTCGACGCTGCGCGAGAACTGCGTGGTCAAGATCAACTGCAAGCTTACCAAGACCGGCGACCGGCTGATCTTTGATTTCCGTGGTTCGAGCCCGGAATTCACCAACCGGGCGACCAACACCATCGTTGCCGGTCTCAAGGGCATGCTGGCGCAGGTGTTCCTGTGCTATGTCTGGCCGGACCTGCCGCGCGGACAGGCGGCCTTTGCACCGATTGAGGTGATCACCGATCCGCATTCGATCGTGAACTGTTCCTATGATGCACCGAACTCGCAATCGCTGATGTCGATCTTTACCGGCTTCACCGCCGGGCAGCATGCGGTGGCCAAGTTCCTCTACTCCTGCCCGGAGAAGTTCACCAAGGTGCATGCGCCGACCTTCAACATGATCAACACCTTCATCTGGGGCGGTGTCAGCCAGCATGGCGAGACCCTGGGCAACCTCTGCGCCGACCTTAACGGCATGGGGGCGGGCGCCACATCGGACCGCGATGGCGAACACGCGCTGGCGCCGATCTTTGCCACCATGGCCGACATCGGCGAACAGGAACTGAACGAAGAGGAGGTTCCCTTCCTGCAACTGGTGTCCAAGAAGATGACCCGCGACGCCATTGCACCGGGCAAATTTCGCGGCGGCCAGGGCTATTCGATGATGGTGGCAACCAAGGACTCCGAACAGTGGGGCTTCATGACCACCGCCGAGGGTGCCAAGATCCCGCCGTTGCAGGGTCTGTTCGGCGGCTATGCCTGCGGCACCTACCCGCTGTGCAAGGTCAAGGATGTGGACGTCTACGATGTCCTGATGAACCAGCCGGAGAAATTCCGCCACTCGATCGAAGAGATCATGAACGAGCAGCCCTTTGACAACGCCAAGTACAGCACCCATCACATGGGGATGGGCTTCGAGATATCGAAGCGCGGGGAATTGTTCATGATCAGCCAGGGTGCCGGTGCGGGCTATGGCGATCTTCTGGAACGTGACCCGGTAAACGTGGTGAAGGACATCGAAGAGGGGCTGATGTCGGCCGAAGTGGCGGCGCGGCTTTACAAGGTGGTCTTTGATCCCGAAACGCTTGCCATCGACTTCGAGGCGACCGAACAGGCCCGCGCCGAGGAACGCAAGGCTCGCATCGCACGCTCGGTGCCCTATGCCGAGTTCATCAAGGATTGGAACCAGCCCAAGCCGCCGGCGCACCTGCCCTATTTCGGGTGCTGGGGGGATGACATCGACACGCTTTACATGGGCGCTCCGGATATCACCCGTCGCGCGGATGAGCCCCGGCCCAACTACATGATGCACCCCAAGGATGTCCGCATCGCCGAGCTTGAGGCACGCCTGACGGCCGCCGGTGTCGCAGGAGACGAAAAGCAATGAGTCAGCATCTCGCAGATGATCTGCCCGACGCCACGGGCACGAAGGCGCTGCGGGTCTGGCTGGAGTCGTCGGGCTATGCCCGGCGGCTTCTGCTGGGCGCGGAGGGCGACCCCTGGGCCGAGGGCGCGGCGAAATACCTGTCGTTCTTTACCCAGGCCCGCGGACTGCTGCGCTCGGACGTGGCGGTCGTGAATGTCGGCGATCTGTTCCGATCCTGGTTGGCGCACCATCCGGAGCTGGCCGCCGAGATGGGCTCGAAACGGCGAGCCACTTATCCCTTGCGGCGCATGCTTGAGGAAGAAGGTCCGCGTGCCCTGCTGGACGAAGTGGCCGAGGCTGTTGGCGCCCACCTGCAAGGGCAGGTGCCGCTGGTGCTGTCGACGCCCGCCCCGGGGGCCTGGCTGGCAGAGGCGCAGCGGATGGCCGGACGAGAGCCCGCCGTCGACGCGGACACGACAGAGGACGCGGCGATGTATGTCGCCGATTTCATCCGCTGCGTGTCGCAACGGCCGGTTGGTGGCCTCCTGATCGAAGAAGAGGAAACGCCGGGGCCGGCGGATCGCTATGGCCCGCTGCTGAACGCCGCACGGCACTACCGCTGGTCCGTGGTGGGGCGCGGCGTGGCGTTACAGGATGCGGCCCGGTTCGACGCCGTGATTGGCGAGGGCGACAACGTCACCGGTCGCGACATCAGTGCGGCGCTTTTCTCTGGTGGAGAGCTGCCAAAGGCGGGCCCGGCGCAATTCCTCTATGCGCAGGTTCCCGTGGATCACCCACCCGAGGCCGTACTGGACGCGGTGTCACGGCTTCAGGGGGGTCCGGCCTGACCGCTCCGACCCCGACGGATCCTCTTGGCGGACCGGCATCCCGGGTTCGGGGTGCCTTTTCGCGCATCATTGCCGGAGTTGCTCCACCCCGTCTTTCAGCCCCAGCTTGTCGAGGCGGACATAAAGCGTGCTTTTGGCGATTCCGAGATCACGCGCCGCCGAGGTCAGGTTGCCCCGGTTATGCGCAATGGCGGCAAGGATCGCCTCGCGCTCGGCCAGTTGCAGCGGCGTCAGCCCTTGCACCGCGACGGCCTGCGCCTCCGCCTGTTGCAACTCCTGCGGCAAATGCCGGGGTTCCAACCTGTCACCGCCGCTTTCCAGGAACATGCCTTCGAGCACATTGCGCAACTCACGAATATTGCCCGGCCAGTCGTGCGACCCGAGCGCCGTCAGAAGCGCCGGATCAATCTCGGGCGGGGCGGTTTCATAGCGTTTGCCGATCTCCTTGAGGAGATGCGCGGCAAGCACCGGCAGATCCCCTACCCGCGCCCGCAAGGGCGGCAGTTCCAGCGTCGTCACCGCGATCCGGTAGAACAGGTCCATGCGAAAGGCCCCCTCCGCCGCTGCCGCCTTGAGGTCGCGATTGGTGGCCGCGATCAGGCGCAGGTTCACCTTGCGCGGCGCGTTCTCGCCTATGCGATAGACTTCTCCGGTCTCCAGAACGCGCAGTAGATGCGGTTGCAGGTCAATCGGCATTTCCCCGATTTCATCCAAGAACAACACGCCCCCGTCCGCCGCCTCTATCTTGCCGATCATGCCGCCGCGCCGGGCCCCGGTGAATGCCCCCTCGGCGTAACCGAACAGTTCGCTGGTCAAAAGCTCGCGCGAGAAGCCGCCGCAGTTGACCGCGACGAACGGTCCGTCGGCCTTTGGTCCGCTTTCGTGCAGGGCCTGGGCAAAGGCATCCTTGCCCACCCCGGTTTCGCCCAGAAGCAACACCGGCGCCGGGCTTTTGGCCAGCAGCCGCGCACGGCGGACCGCCTCGCGATAGGCCGGTGCCTGCCCGCTCAGCCGATCAAAGGGATCAACCTTTGCGGTCCCCCGCGATACCGTCCGACAGGGTGTGCGCTGCACCACGGCCGAGCGATCAGGCAACACCAGCACAGCGCCCAGCCGCTGTCCGTCGACCATGATCGGCTCGATCCAGTCGCGGTCAACCCAGTCGGGCATGTTCTCTGGCGCGATCTGCCCCTTGCGCCAGGGCATTGTCAGATCCCGGATTGCCATGTCCCGGCCATCGTGGTCCTTGGCCAGTTCGGTCATCAGGGCGGCGGCGCGTTCGTTGGTCTTGATCGGCGTGCCGGTGCGGTCGAACACGATCACGCCATCCCGTCCCGGCGACCGCAGCCGGTCGAGACAAAGGTCAAGCAGACGATAACGAAGTTTGAGATCCCGCTGTGCCAGGCGGTTCTCGATCCGTCCTGCGGCGGTAATCGCCAGAGACAGCGTATGACGGCTGTAACTTTCGTTCAGACCGGACAGGTCGAGGGCACCGATGATCGCCCCGCTGGAGGGTTCGCGGATCACGCTGGCGGCACAGGACCAGCGTTGGATACCCGAGCAGTAGTGTTCGGCGGAGTGGATCTGGATCGGCTGGCCAATTTCCAGCGCGGTGCCGATGGCATTGGTGCCAGTGGCCTGCTCGCTCCAGTTCGCGCCGGGCATGAGGTGGATCGCCTCGGTCGGGTCGCGCAGGGAGTTGTCCCCCTCGACGTTCAGCACCGCGCCGGTCGCGTCGGTCAGGACCATCACCGTGCCGGTTTCAAACAGGAAGTCGCGGGCCGAGGCCGTGACCGCGCTGCTGGCTTGCACCAGTTCGTCATTGTCGGTCAGAAGATCATAGAGCGCATCCCCCTGTGCCGGCGGTGGTGCGCCGTCCCGTTTCGGATCGACCTCGCCAAGGCAGCGCTGCCATGAATCGTCGATCAGCCGACGCAGCGCGTCCGACCCGACCTCCTGCCCGTCCATGAATCTCTCCCAGGACGCCCGTATCTGTGCATCGTTTTCAGGCCGAGAAAGTCTCTGCTGCAAAGCGGTACCAGGCACTCGCTGTCTCCTCCTCTTGATCGCGGATCCTGGTGTTCCCTCGAGGCCGAACGCGCCCCCTCCCAAGAGCATTGCGCCCGGCTTCGGCGCCCGTCATCCGGGCGCGCACCGTCCACTGGGCGGCAGACTACCACCGTTTGCGATCTGCACAAAACTTTTGAAGATCAGGGCCCTATCGCACCGGATCGGGTGGCTGCCCAAGAGGTGTGGGCCGGATCACTTCGGGCTGGGCCCCCTCGCGCGACCGATCCCCCCTTGCGTGCCTTGTCCCGGTGGCGACCTGGCGCCAGGGTACGGCCCGTCCACCCGTCCGGATACCGGACGCAGCCGTCCGGTATCCGGACGCCTGCCCGCGCAGGTCCCAGCAACCAGGTTCGCCAAGGGCTTGCACTATCACGTTCAGGCGGCAACGGTAAGAAACCTGCTTCCCCTATGGGAAGAGAGGGAGGAGAAACATGAACAGGAACGATTTCATCCTGGGCGAAACGATGCGACCGCAGGCCGGTGGACGGGTGCCGGTCACGGTTCTGACAGGGTTTCTGGGGGCCGGGAAAACCACTCTTTTGAACGAACTCGTCCGTCGGCCGGATATGGCCGGTGTCGCGGTTTTCATCAACGAATTGGGCGATATCGGCATCGATCACCACCTTGTGGAGCGAATCGATGATGCGCTGGTGATTCTTGATTCGGGCTGCCTGTGCTGCACCGTGCAGGGGGATCTGATGGCCGCGCTGATGCGTCTGCACGACCGCATGGCACGACGTGAAATCCCCCCGGTGAGCCGGGTGGTGATCGAGACGACGGGGCTGGCCGACCCGGGACCCGTGCTGCGGGCACTGATGGAGGACCGGCAGGTCTCGGCGCGTTATCGCTGTGATGGAATCCTGACGGTGGTGGATACGACCCGCGCGCGCGACCAGATTGACCGCCACCGCGAGGCCGTGGTGCAGATCAGCATGGCGGACCGGTTGCTGTTGTCGAAATGCGATCTGGCCGGACAGGTGGAACGCGACGCAGTGGACCGGGCGCTTGCGGTGCTGAATCCAACCGCGCAGCGGGTCGTCCTGGATCATGGGGCCGCCGATCCTGAGGATCTGTTTGCAAGCGGCCTCTACGCGACGGAGGACAGGCCGGATGATCTGAACAGTTGGCTGGGCGGACCCTTGTGGAAAGGCGGAACCACTGCGGCGAAGGTCGGTCACGGGCTCGTGGCGCTTCCGACGCCGGCCGAAGTCGGGTCTATGGCACATGCCGCACCGCACAGCGGCCGGGTCCGCAGTTTCGTCGTCACTTTCGACACCGCCCCCGGGTGGCGCGGATTTTCCGTCGCACTGGGAGAGATCCTGTCGGATTGGGCTGGCAAGCTCCTGCGTGTGAAAGGGCTGGTGGCGCTGCCCGGCCTAGACGTCCCGATGGCCGTGCAATGCGTTGAAGAAACCGCCTATGCGCCGGTCCGGCTGGATGACTGGCCCAAGACCGGACCGCTGGCAGACCGGCGCGGGCGACTGGTGTTTATCGGCGAGGATCTGACCGCTGAGGACGAGGTACAAATCCGAACCCGGCTGAACGATGTGCCCGGCGATCGCGCGGCGCTACGCCAGGCGGCGGCGCGACGTGATCTGGCGACCCGCGCATGGCTGGCCGAACGGTTGCCACTGACCCCCAACGCCGGGTTGGCGTCAGAGGCATTCGTGATTCAGCCGCGTTTTCTGGGCGAGGCCCGACGCCATGGCTGATCTTTCAGGAAGGCTACCACAGCAGCGAAGGAGAGGCAGATAATGATCGGGCTTCGCCTGCAGCAAAGCACGTCACAACGCATGTCGCAGGTGATGCAGCAGGCGATGGGGCTGCTGCAAATGGATCACGCTGATCTGGCCGGCTACCTGATCACGCAGGCGGCGACCAACCCCTGCCTCAAGGTCGCGCTGCCCTCCCCTGACCCAGCCCCCCGCGCCGCGCCGCGAGCTTGGCGCCCGGCCCTCTTGGGCAGCGGTGAGGAGGTCGACCGGTTGGCCGCGCAGGCCGACGGGCTCTATGCGCATGTGACGCGCCAGATCGGGTTGCTGTTCCGTACCGCCGAGGACATCCGCATCGCCACGATTTTTTCCGAGGCGCTGGAGCCAAGCGGTTGGCTGGGCAGCACACTCGATGAGATCGCGCGGCAGGCCGCCTGTTCCATCCGCAAGGCGCAGGAGATCCTTGCACGGCTTCAGCAAATGGAACCCGCCGGTCTCTTTGCCCGGTCTCTGGCCGAATGCCTGCGGCTGCAATTGCTGGATCAGGAGGCGCTCAGCCCGCCAATGGCCCGGTTGTTGCAGGCGCTGCCCCAGTTGGCGCAGGGCGACACGGAGGCGCTCATGGCGACATGCGAGGTCGACGCCGAAACTCTCGCGGCGCTGGTTACCCGCCTGCGCCGGCTCGATCCGAAGCCAGGCATCCGGTTCGACGCGACGCCGGAATTGCGCCGCCCCCCCGATCTGATGGCCACGCGCGATTCACAGGGAAAGTGGCAGGTGGAGTTGAACGCCGAGACCGCCGCGAAGATCACGGTCGAGCCCCTGTCAGGGGCCGAGCATCGCGCCGCCCGGGCCGAGGCGCGCTGGATCGACCGGACGTTGTCACGCCGCAACGCACTGATCCTGCGGGTCGCCGCCCATGTTCTGGCGGCTCAACGGGACTTCCTGGATCACGGCGCGGCGCATCTGCGCTCGCTCAGCTGCGCCGGTGTCGCCAAAGAACTCGGGCTGCATGAAACCACCGTCGGTCGGGTGCGCAACGGCCTGTTACTTCAGACCCCGTCCGGAGGGATGCCCCTGCGCGCGTTCTTCGCGCGCGGCGGCACCGAACAGGGCGACGGATCGAAGGTGCCCGCAGCAGCGCTCTCCGCGATGATCGCGGAGCTGATAAGCGACGAAGACAAGACCGCCCCTCTGACCGACAGCGAAATCTCCGAGCGGCTGGCGGAACGCGGGGTCGCGGTGTCCAGACGCACGGTGGCAAACCGGCGCCGGAATGCAGGCCATCCGGCGGCGGCCAAGCGCCGTACGCCCCAGGTCTTGGCCTGACTGTTCAGGACGTATTCGCTCTGCCCAGTGACCCGCCCTCTGCTTGCCTCTTGTACCGCGACCTGCTGGCAGATCCACGGGTTCCGAACCTGACCCGGCGATGCCACGTCTCGGTCGAGACATGGCGATACCCGTAGTTCCGGAAGGGTTTGGTGATCGATCAGACCGTGTTGACCGCAGTCCGAGTCAAAGGTGGTGAATCTGCGTGGTTAGAAACCGCGTTTTCAACCCTTCTTCGTCCTTGGTGGACTATGCTGCGGCACAAGACCAAGCGGTGCCCGGACAGTACATTCGCAGGGCGCACCTGTTCAAGACGCGGGAGAAAGCGCTACAGATGAACCCTTGCAAAAAACCAACAGCCATCACAGAAAGATGGGCAGTTGCATGAAAAATATCATGGGCAAGTTGGATGAACTGGGACGACCTTCGGGTGTTTGCTGTCGTTGCCCACCATGGTGGCATTTCGCAGGCCGCACATGCGCTACTGCTTGATCCCGCGACAGTCAGCCGCCGCATCGCCCGATTGGAGACAATACTGGGAATCGCCCTTTTTGCGCGCTCATCGCGTGGCGTCGTCCTCACTGATTTTGGCGAGCGGCTGCTCGACAACACACAACAGATCCAAGCAATCACGCAGAATATCGTGCCCGGCGACGCCCATCCTCACAGCGACCTGCGTGGGCTCTGTTTATGGCGTGGATGCCCCTCATCGCGCTCAGCGGCCCGTGCCAGCGCTCCTAGCTCGGCATGGCAGAGGGCACGGGCAATCTCGCGCCGCTCAGGGTTTCCCGGTTTGGCATCAAGGTTGCCAGCGGCTCGAAAACGCTCGATCTGGGCACCCACCAGCGCGCCTAGCTCCGCATCGTCGGCCCTTCCCGCCACGGCCTCACGATACCGGCTGACAAGAAGATTATCAATGCCCACCGCCGCATAACGCAGATCGTTCCGAAGCTCATCGTCAAAGGCCAGTCGCTGCATGTAGTGGCTCAGGGCGATCTCCGCCGGAGCAAGCGGATAGCGCGCCGGGACGGCCGGCACCTGCCCCTCCCCGGCTTGCTGCTCAGCCCGGGCGATCCGGTGTTGAAGCTGGGCCACCGCGCCCGGCAGCAGCTTGAGCGCATCCCGATGGTCGCCGCCCAGAGGGGCGCGCAGTTCAGTCTTGCCGACGATTCCGCGTAGGTCTTTCGGAACCACAAGCCGGGCGTGATACCGCCCTCCGCGGTTGACTAGATGTTTTACCTTGCCCGCCATGATGACCCCGATTGTAACCAAAGTTGTAACCTTGAAACGGGCAAAGGCCCTGTGATGCAAGGGTTTTCTTTAATCTCAATGGGATAGGTTGGTGCGGGTGAAGGGACTTGAACCCCCACGCCTTGCGGCGCCAGAACCTAAATTGGGCGAAGTTCTCAGACGCTCAAACACTTGGCGAAAAAGTTTCGCAGGACATAGGCAGAACGCCTTGTGAACCTGCGAAACACCAGATCGGGGATGGACCAAAGAAAAACCCCGACGCGCTGGCGGGCGCAATCGGGGTTCAATGCTCTTCGAAAAGCATCCTGTGTGATCAGGAGATTATCACGCCTCGGGCTGCCCCCGCAACCTCTGCGATGACGGGAGGGAGCCATGGCTGAGCTCAACCGTTTCGAATGGCTCAAGGCCGTGCTCCAACTGCCCGAGGTGGCCGCATCGACGAAAAACGTCGCAGCCGCCTTGGCGATTGAATTCGCCAATGATGAGACGGGCAAGATTTGCCCCGCGCTGACAACGCTGGCGGAGTATCTGAAGCTGTCCATTGCGACGATCAAGCGGGCGATCCGTGAGCTGGTCGCTTTGGGGTGGCTCGATCGCACAGAGGGGCGTGGGGCCGGAAACTTCACCCGCTACCTGCTGAAATCTCCCTGCAAGATCATTCCATTCCGTATCCGCAAAAAGGGTTCATCACCGAGCCTTCAGGCGCAGGAAAAGGGATCACCTGTGACCGAAAAAGGGGTCATGGCTGAGCCTTCCTATAAAGAACAATCCTTTGAACAAAAAAGCGCGGGCGGGCCGGATCGGCGGGATGGCAAGCCATCCGCCCCGCCGCGCGCAGGCTCTGCCTCCGTCTTCGTTGCGCAGTTTTCATGGGCTGGGAAATGCTGGGGAGAGTTTTGCAGTGACATGTTTGGTCGCGACCTGAATCGGCTGGTCGAGGAGATTATGCGGGAAGGTCAGAGAGGATATCTCTTGCCGTGTGCTAAGCCACCTTTGCGGCGTGCGGATTGGCCAGCGTTTCGGGCAGACCTTCTGGCCACCGGTTTTGGGCAGCCCCAAGCGAGGGCCGCAGCATGAGTGGGGGTAGCTTCAAATCCTTCGTCCGCGCGGCGAATGTGAAGGCCGGATCGACGGGGAAAACGTCGATGGGTGGGATCGAGGCCCATGCCAAGCGGCTCGACAAGACCTCGTTGCTGCGCCGCGTCCGTGAGCTTGACCCCTTGGCATGGTCGAAGATGGGATCGGGTATCAACGCGGGCGGTTGCGACCTCTGGGATGCCTTCAAGCGGCACAAGGAAGAGACCCGCGCGGTTGAACGCGGTGGTGCGTCATTGGCCCTGCACATGCTGGTAGGCGTATCGCGGGAATGGCTGGAAGAGGACGGGCGCGATGCGCATTCGGCTGAGAACGACCGCATCCAGCGGCTGTTCGATGAGGCCAAGGCTTGGGCAGAAAGCTGGGCGGGCGAAGGCGCGGTCATTCACACGCGCTTTGATCTTGATGAGCAAGGCAGCGGCAATGTCGATCTGGTGGTCGTGCCGGTGCGGATGCAGCGCCGCAAAACCCGCAAGAACGCGGCGGCAAAAGAGGTGCTGACGATCTCGACGCGGATGGCGAAGGAAGAGCTGCGGAAAGCGATGAAGGCCAAGAATTCCGGTCAGGCGATGCAGTCGAGCTGGAATGCGTGGTGCAAGGACCGCCTCGATCTGCGGATCGAACGCGGGAAGAGTTCAGATCAAACCCGCCGCAAACACATCCATGCCGATATTCTGCGCGCGGAGGGCGAAAAGCAGCGGGCCGCGCATCAGGCCGCCATGGCGGCGGTAGAGGTCGAGAAACGGCAAGCCACCGCGCGGGCAGAGGCCGAAGCCAAGGCCGCAAGCGAGGCGCTGCTCCTCTGGGCCAAAGCGGCAAGCGGCCCCTATCACGGGCTGCTGCTGGAGGATCTGAGCGAGGCAGAGGAACAGGCCTATGACCTGCATCGCATGGTCGTGGGCCGCTATCGCGCGGCGCTGCGGGCGGAACGCGACGGGCGGCTTTACCCCGAGCAAAGCCGCTTCCTGTCGGAACTGCGTAATGCCGAACCGGACCCCGATCGCTATGTCGCGGCGGCATTGACCGAGGAGATCAGCGGCGCGGGCATCGGCCTCGATATGATTGAGCGGATTTCCGAACTGATGCGGCGGCTGTTGCAGCGCATTGTTCAGACCGTCGAGGCGCATCTGTTGCGCTATTGGACGCGCGAGGATGGCGGGCATAAATGGGATGTGAAAACCGCGCGGCTGTGCTTGGGATCGGCGGAGCTGGTCGATCTGGAAGCGCGGGCGGAGCGCGAAGCCGAGGAGTTGCGAGCGGCGGAACCTGTCTATCGGCGCTTGGCGGACCGCGGACGAGCGCTTGATGTATGATTTGCGGTGCGGCGTAAATTATGAAATTTTACGTTGAAGCGTAATTCGTTTTAATTTACGCTCTGCCGTAAAAGGAGTCGCGTCATGGACCTCTCAGCCAGAACGGCCGAACAGATCGGTGAAGCGATCCGGCGCGCGCGCAAGGCGCGTGGCTGGACGCAGGGCGATATCAGCGCGCGCACCAATCTGCGCGTGGCGACGATTTCGTCGCTGGAAAACGGCGATGCGGGCACCAAGCTGGCAACGCTCTTGGCTGTCATGGCGGCGCTCGGGCTGGAGTTCCGGCTGGTCGAACGTGGCGGCTCGGTCGAGATTGAGGACATCTTCTGATGACGAAACGCGGGCGCAGCGGCACGATGCAGGCGCTTCTGAACGGGCGGCTGGTGGGGCATCTGCGCCTTGCCAGCTCCGGCGCGATCAGCTTTGCCTATGATCCGGGTTGGCTGGCGTGGGAACATGCCATGCCGATCTCGCTGTCGCTGCCCCTGCGCGAAGAGGCACATCAGGGCGCGCCGGTCATCGCCTATCTGGAAAATCTTCTGCCCGACAATCAGGCGATCCGTGAGCGTGTGGCAGCGCGGGTGCGCGCGGGTGGCACCGATGCTTGGAACATGCTGGAAAAGATCGGGCGCGACTGTGTGGGGGCATTGCAATTCGTCTCGGGCGAGGTATCCGAGGCGCACGGGCTGGAGGGCGAGCCGGTCACGGATGCCCAGATTGCCGCCCTGCTGCGCAATCTGGCGAGCGCCCCGCTTGGCCTTGAGGAAGACGATGATTTCCGCATTTCCATAGCGGGCGCGCAGGAGAAAACCGCGCTGCTGCGCCACAATGGCGAATGGGTCCGGCCCTCGGGCCTGACGCCCACGACCCATATCCTGAAGACCCAGCTTGGGGTGCTGCCAAACGGGATCAACCTGTCGGATAGTGTCGAAAATGAGTTCTTCTGCATGAGCTTTTGCCGCGCCATGGGCGCGGATGTCGCCGAGGTCGAGATCGTCGATTTCGAAGATGTGCGCAGCCTTGTGGTGACACGGTTTGACCGGCGCTGGACCGGTGACGGGCGGCTCATCCGCCTGCCACAGGAGGATTTTTGTCAGGCCCTCTCTGTGCCGCCGAGCCAGAAATACCAGATGGACGGCGGGCCGGGGATCACCGAGGGCATTGGCCTTTTGGCAGGCAGCGATGATGCGCTGGCCGATCAGCGCGCCTTCTTCCGCGCGCAGGTGCTGTTCTGGCTCTTGGGCGCGACGGACGGCCACGCCAAGAACTTCAGTATCGCGCTGCGCCCCGGCGGCTTCCGCATAACGCCCCTTTACGATGTGCTGAGTGCGCAGAAGGCCGTCGATGACGGGCAGATCCGCCAGAACCGGATGCGCCTCGCTATGGCGGTGGATGGGCACTACCGGATTAACGAGGTGGTGCCGCGTCACTTCCTGCAAGCTGCCAAGGGGGCGGGGTTCGGTGTGGCGCTGGCGGAGGAGGTTCTGGCAGAGGTTGCCGGGCGTGTGGAGGGGGCGCTGGAAGAAACGGCTGCCCGGATGCCTCAGGACTTTCCCGAAGACTTGGTGCAGACCATCGCGCAAGGCGTCAAGCAGCGCGCCAGATCTCTCTGGATCGAGAAAGGGTTCGACGCGGAATGAAGAAGTTCGAATTCCCGAACGGTATCTTGCTGGAAGAGATCGAAGAAGGGCTACTCGTTCGGCAGGGGGATGAGGCCTATGTCGCGCGCGATTGGTGCCTGACGGCACCTGTGATCGAGCTTGTTGAGACCGCAATGGCGGCAGGCCTGCACTGGATGATCCGCACCGATCACCCGCGCCGCAATGCGCGCTGGCCGAACCGGCGCGGTGTCGTCTATCTGGCATTCTCGCCATCAGAGCATCAGCAGTGGGCCTTGGCCATAGACACGATCCGGCCTGTGAGTGGCGACTTTGGCCATGGGGTGTTCAACGGTAAGTATCACGAGCAGTTCTTGGCACTCGGGCTGCCCTTAACCTTCGAAAAACGGAACAAGGGGGCCGGGCACTTGGTTGTCGCGCGCGAGCATGTTTTGCCGACCCTTGCGGCCCTGCGCGGGTTTGACCATCGGGTGCTCGATCTGGGGCGCACCGAGCGCAGTCATGCCGGTTTCGCCACCGAATACGACATTCAGCGGGCCATCCTGAACCAATGGGCTGACACGCCATTCGCGACCCGTCATGCAGTCGTGCAGGACGAATACCCCGTGGATGGCGGGCTGAACTCCCGCCGGATCGATGTGCTGGCGCAGGATCCGCAATCGGGCGACTGGCTGGTGATCGAGATCAAACGAGCCGAAGCCAATGCGGATGCCGTTCGGCAGGTCGAAGATTACCTGCTGGCATTGGGTCAGAAGGACGAATTTGCCTTTGGCAAACTGAACGGCGTGCTGATCGCTGAGCGTATATCGGCGACAGTGCGCGAGGCGGCACAAAGCGCAGGGATCGCAGCATATGAGATCGAATGGCCTGTGACCCTGCGCCGGGTGGCATAGCGCAGCTGCTCAATCCTCAATCGCAACGGTTCTCAGCTTGCGCGCGGCGGTTTTCAGGTCTTCGGAGATCGCCTTCTCCAGCCGCGCACGGTGATCGACCAGCCAAGCAATCATCTCGGGCCAGCTGTCTTTGTTGAAGCCGTCGCAGTCATGCGCGGCGACAATCCGGCTGACTTTGTTGTCGTCAAGCCTAAGCCACTTCAACGCCCCGCCAAATGCCGTCTCGATTTTGGCTTTCTGCGCTTCGAGCGCGTCGAAAATCGCTTTGTTCTGATCACGCTCCGCGCTTTCAAGGTTCAACTGAACACGGACCTCTTTGCTCGACAGAATAAGCGAATAGTGGCAGCCAGATACGCCAGAGCCCGTCGAAATCCAGTTGTCCTTCGACGGGCTGATATTCGCGTATCGCGTTTGGCCCGCCGAACGCAGGGCGGCGAGTGTTTCCGTCCAGAACTCCAGCCGCAGTCGGTGACTGCGCCGCACGGCCCCGGCTGCCTGCGCCTCACTCTTTTCCTTCCCGGCGATCCCGATCATGAATTCCTCTGCCTCCGGCGTCGGAATGATCTGCTGCACGTCGAGGATCAGCTCGTCGCCAAGGCTGTAGGGCGTCACCTTGAAGCACTGGATCGACAGCCCGTGCCCCAACAGCCACATGACCGTGGCCGTTACTTCTTTACGGAAATTCGCAGCGACCATCATGATGCGCTGGCTGTTGCCCTCGTTCAGGACGGTTTCCTCCAGATCGGCCCCGTCGAGGAATTCGCTGATGATCGTGGCGGCCTCGCTCCCCGTGCCGCCATGGTGACGGTCGAGGTAGGAGCGGAAGATTTCGATGATCTGGCTGGTTTTCAGGCTGGAACAATAGGCCGCGTATTTCAGCGATTGCCAGACCAGATCCCGCCCGGAATCGTCGAGCTTGTTTTCGATCAGCACGAGCTGGCCGTTCTTGTCGAGCGCCAGCAGATCCAACCGTTCGCGCGTCTCGTCGAAGCCGTCGAATTCCTTCTGGATGATCAGCAGGTCTTCCCCGAAGGCATCGGGCGAACTGATCAGCCATTCCTGAAGGTTCTCCCGTTCCCGGAAGCCAAGCTCACCAAAACTGCGGTGTTTCAGGCGCGACAGGCGGTTGGTGGCAGGGTCGATTTTGAACATGGATCAGGCTCGGAAAATGAAATTGGTTGCGATAATGTGTAAGCGTCTCAGGCGGATGGCGCAAATGCTCGCGCCCGGCTTTGGATCAACTTGATCCATCATGACCTATTTCCCACTTTTTAAGTGGTAACGCACTACCACTTATCCGGCGAGCCGGACCGCTCCGCTTAAGTTCATGCGCCCTGCGGGGCGGGTTTGCGCTGCTGATGACGGGGTTTCCAAGTTCCTTGATTTGGGGTTTCTACCGCCGCCCCCGCCTTCCCCTGCCATGTGGGAGGGCGATGTCAGGCGGGGCCGGTGTGTGTAACGGTAGCCGGAAAATCCACATGAGCGAGACGCCAAGGATCGAGCGATTGTGGGGTTTCTGGCGGGCGTCAGCGCTTGCCCCCAAACTCTGCCGATAGCTGATCGAACATCTTCGCAAGCTCTGGATCGGCATCCAGTTCTGCTTGAAGGCGTTTCATTTCTTCCTCGGCTTCTTGAGCCACACGGTTGCGATCTTCTTCTATCCTTTGCGCAGCGCGCTCATTGAACCGTGCCATTTGCGCATTGAACTTGGTTACCCCCGCCCCCATGCGATCTATGCCAGTTCCAACAGAGGCCACGAGACCCGATACGCCGAATTTAGGCACCTGCGTGAGCCGCTTGTGGTCGGCCATTATTCCATCCGCTCCTTGCGCGCAGCTGGCGCGCGCCTTCGCCTTGTGGGCCAGCCAACCTGAGCGCGCTTGGCGAACCTGCCTGATGGCGTCTTCGGGCTTGTAAAGTGTGACTTTTGCGGGAATGCGCAGGATTTCATAGCCTTTCGCCGCAAGCGCTTTGTCTCGTTCGGCATCGCGCTCGATGGCTTTGGGCGAGGAATGCCATTGCGCGCCATCGACTTCGACGATCAGGCCGTCGTCGATCAGGAAATCTAGGCGGTAATTCATCACCGGCACCTGCAACTGCAAGGTCAGCCCGCCGCCGCGCAAGCGGCCCTTTTCAGGTGTGAGATTGAAGGCTTCGACCATAGCGTCGAGAAAGGCGACTTCCGCCGGAGATTCGCAATGGTGCTGGAAATATCGGTGCCAGTTCTCGTCGTCTGCGGTCAGCGTTTCCAGCTTACTGGGAGGGCTGGGCTCATCTTCGTCTTTCGGCTTGATCCACGCGGTGACGCCCCAAATCACTACGAGTTGCAAGAGGATGAGTGGGGACGCGAACACGAAGGCAAAGGTGAAGGCGGTCCAGCCGAATGCGGCCCACAAAAGCCAATCGGGCTTATTGTTCGCGGCTCCCAGAATCCGTGCCACAACCAGAGACGCGGCGATCATTGCCTGAAATCCAATTACTGCCAGTGAAAGCACACAATCCCCCAATGCGATTGGCTAAATTTTTGGATCATCTTCATTAGGCAGCACACCCATTAATTCTTGTTTGGTTGCATAGTTTTGTGATTCACTCCCGAGCGAACATCGGGCGGGAGGATACAAATGGCGCGATCAGACATGAGCGATCTTGAATGGGAATTCATCAAGGCGGTCTTGCCCAATAAGACAAGAGGCAAAAAGCGTGTTGATGACCGCCGCGTGATCAACGGCATTTTTTACGTCCTGCGCACCGGCATCCCTTGGGCTGATCTACCAGAGCAATACGGACCACCGACCACGGTCTACAACCGCTTCAACCGTTGGAGCTATGCAGGCCACTGGGACCGGATCATGGAGGCCATCGCCGACGCGAATAACGTGGACATGGTGATGGTTGATGGAACCAGCGTGCGCGCACATCATTCTGCCACTACGCTCAAAAAAAGACCCGCGCCGCTGTTTAGGTCGCTCACGAGGCGGATTAGGGACGAAAATACATGCACTTACCAATCAGGACGGGCTGCCGATCCGGTATGAATTGACGCCCGGCCAAGCCCATGACGCGCCACCGTGCAAAACGCTCCTGGACAACCTGCAACCTGGCCAACATGTGCTGGCGGACAAGGCATATGACGCAGACTGGATCAGGGACATGATCTGGGAACAAGGGGCAATCGACGTGATCCCTCCCAAGGCCAACCGCAAGCTCCCCGCCGAATTCGACGCAGAAACCTACCGGGAGCGCAACAAGATCGAGCGCTTCTTTGGAAGGCTGAAAGCCTCGTTCCGCCGTATAGCAACCCGATACGAAAAGACGTCACGCAACTTCCTATCGATGATCAAGCTGGCATCCGTCAGACTGTGGATCGAGTTTTATGAGTCGGCTGCCTAGCTTTGTGTCATTTCCAAGAAGATCAGCGGGTTATGTTTGGTCACAGCCCAATAGTGCTATAGCACTATCGCCCTATCCCGCCACGCTCAGACCTCCAGCACAAAGGCCGGATCGAACTCGACCTCCTCGCCCGGATATCCCCGCTGGTTCGTGACGAAGCGGATCGGGCCGTGGTCACCTTCGACGGTCCGGCTCTCCCCCTCGTGGCTGTGGCCCCAAATCCATGTGTCGATGTTGAAGCCCCGGATCTCGTCCCAGAGGTCGCAGGCAAACCCGTTGTTCATCGCACGCTTCTCATTGCCCCCGATGGTGCGCCACGGGGCGATCAGCGCGCGTAGAGGCAGGTGGTGGGTCATGACGACGGTTGGGCCTTCATATGGCGCGCGCAGGGCAGCGAGGATCGCAGCCTTGTCCTGCGCATGACGTTCCAGCATGTCGTCGATGGTAAAACGGGTATCGGGCGCGGTGCGAATGGCTCGGTAGTCCTGCATGTAGGCCGAGACCATGATCCGCGCGAGTTCGTCGAACTCGGGGTAGAGTTGCAGATCCGTCCAGAGCGTCGCACCGATGATGCGCACGCCCGCGATCTCGGTCATGGCTCCATGACGCACGCGGATATTGAGGCCTTCGGCGCGCAGTTCGGCAAGCTGGCGCTCCTCCTCGATCAACAGTTCCGCCCGGACCGAGCCATAGGGTTCATGATTGCCCCAGATCACGACGACCGGGCAGCCATATTTGCGTGCCGCCCGCGCGGGGATATCCAGATGCCGCCCCCGCGTGTGCGTATCGCCCGCGATCAGAACCCCGTCCACCGGCGCGGACAGGTCAGGCAGGTCGAAGCCGCCCCAGAATTCGTCATGCAGATCGCTCCAGATCAGAAACCGCGCCATGGGGCACCTCCGCAGTGTGATAGGGCGATAGTGCCATCACGCCCATGCAAGCCCACAAAGGGGCTTGGGCCGCGAACCAACCCGACTGGTTAGTCAAGAGGTCAAGACAACAACCCAAGCAGCTATTCTTCCAGAATTATCTCTGAGCGAAAAATGTTGCCAATCGTCATAGATGCAGAGCCTTCGCTGCCCTTGCTTACGCTCTTCCCCAGCTCAGATACCCAATCGGCGCCGGATTCTGACAAAAGGCCCACTATGCTCGGATCTGATTGCATTTCGTCGATGGCTTCCTTTCGAAGCCCTTGCCTCAAAATCACGCGGTAGGCGGGCTTGAAGTTCACGATCACTGGTCTGGGCAGCATGAACTGCCTTTCGCGGCCAACATAGTTTTCTGCGAACTCAACCGTGCGCTCTCGGCTTCCAAGCTCGTCGCGGGCACGTTTGTCGCGTAGTCTGGTTGTTCCCTCATCATCCGAGAGCCCCGTGGTTGCACGGCGTTCCTCAAAGAAAATATCATCATGCGGCGAGGCCATCGTTTCCGCCGCGACTTCATAGCCTGCTTGGCGCAAGGCCTTAGAAACGACGCACCTCGCCGCAGCATCATCCGCAAGCGCCATGTCCGTCTCGAGAACCCGAAACGGCTTTTCTGGTTCCGGGTCGATGATGGTTAGGCGGCTTGGCTCGCCGTCAGGGACCCCAATCTGAAGTCCGCTGACGAGGCGCTGTCCGGTGTGTCCGGCGGGGAAGACGATGGAGCGTTTCTGGGCAATGCCTCCCGTAGGCGGCGGGCCTGCATTCCCCAGCTGTCCGGCGCTGTAGCCCGAGCCCGACTGCGTTCCTTTGCACTCGATCACATGCCATACGCCACTGGCATCCCGCGCCACAAAGTCCGGGGTTTTGTTCGGGCCGCGCTTGGCCGTTCTTCGTTGTGTTGCCCCCAATCTCGGTGCCAGGAACTCAACGAAATATCGTCCATCTACTATTCGATCCAAATCAAAGCGTTCGCTCAGCCATAGGAGAGGCGCGCCCATACCGAAGTCGTCGCTCAGGATTGTTTTCTGGTGGGCGTCAAGTTCCGAAAAGCTGCTCGTGAGCCTGAGGTCCGGATCCGGCGTGATTGCCGACAAGTACCTCACCCATGCCCAAAACTCGCTCAGGGAGACGCCTGTGGACGTTGTGGGCGTGGTCAAATACCCGATCATGAGCAGCATTGCCGGAAAGTTCATATCCCACGTCGCAGCCCCGCTGTGAAAGGCGCTTGGAAATGCGGGATGATTTCCCGGCGGTGGCCAAGAGGCTGCTTCAACGTCAACGATCAGGTTCCTATTCACAGGCTTCCCTCAGAAATGACTTATTTCAACGGCTTAAATGCTGTCCGTGACTGTGTATTATCTAAGTTTAGTCTGTCGCAACGACTTTCAGATCAACCTTGGAGCGAAAGTGTGGCGTTATAGCACTATCGCACCATATCACCAGCGCGCACCTAGCGTAGATATGCCCTGATCGCATCCAGTGCCTTGGCTGATCCCGCAAGGCTGAACCTGTGCGCCCGCCCGCCGAAGCTGACCTCGACCCATTCCGCCGCGCGGATGTTGCTTACGAACAGCGCAGTCGCGCCCATGCCTGCGGCTGAATAGTTGTCGAACAGAACCTCACCGCCGCGCGCCTCGAAGTCCAGTGCCTCGCCGTTCGAGAACGTGATCTGCACCCGTTCCCGCGCCGCAGGAACCTGCCCGCCCAGCGTCACTTTCACCGCGCAATTGTCGAAGGTGCAGGCCCCGTCCGGCCCCAGCCCGTTAACTTCGTCCGAGCGGATGATCCAGATTTCGTCGCCTATCTTGCGGCGGGGGCTGACGTCGCCCTTGGCGTTGGTGAAGGTCCAGAATTCGGCCCCGCCTTCCAGCGATGCCTCGAAATACCAGCCCCCGGCCATGACGGGGCTGGCCAGCGCGATCAGCCCTGCGGTGAACAATGCTTTCATTTCTTCAAATCCTCTGCGGGAATATCGACACCCGCATCGGCCAGCGCGCGGGCTATGAGCTGGCTCATCGACAGGCCGCGTTTGATCGCCTCCAGCCGCAGGGCCTTGTGGCCCTCGGCACTGATGTAGAACGAGGTATGTTTCAGCTCGCTCATGCGGCGGCCTCGCGGCGCAGGGCGGCGAAACTGCGCAGCGCCATGGTCAGGCCTTCGAAGCTCATCGCGTGATCGGTGAACACGGTGTTGCCCGCCGTGACGCGAAGATCATAGCCGCCGCGCGCACCCACGCGGATGTCAAACCGCGCACCCGTTTCCGGCGCGTGCAGGCGGCGCGGGCTGTTCCAGAACAGTTCTTCGTCGGCGGGGACCAGATCGGCCACCAGCCCCAGCTGCGCATCGAGCAGGATATCCAGAACGATGTCCAGCACCTCGGCGGCGCGTTCCTGATCCTCAATCGTCGCGTCGGTCTGGGTCTGTGTCACCCATTGCGGCGCGGTGAACTGGACGAGAAAGGCCCGCAAACGGCGCTGCACGCCGTCAGGATCGTGAAGGCTCAGCGATACCATTTTTCGCGTCCCTCCGATGCGACAAAAATCCCGGCGGCGATGGCGAAGGGGATGGCGGCAAGGCCAGCCAGCAGCATGAAGCCAATGACGTCGCCTGTGACAAGAAAACCAAGCCCGACGACGAGCGGCAGCAGACCAATCGCGGCCACGACGCCCGCCCGCATTTTCAGATCGCGCCCGGTGAACCCTGCGCCCATAACGCCCTTCTTTGCGCCGCAGGACGGGCAAACCCGCGCCTCTTCGTGGATATCGGTCATGCAGTGGGGGCATTGGGGCATGGGTACTCTCCAACTCGTCGAATGTATGTTAAAACAGGTAGAGTTAAAAGCGTCAAAGCACAATAGCATTGTGCATGAAAACGACGCCCAAGAGCCCCCTGCGAGACATCGTTGCGCGCAACATGCGCAAGCTGCGCGCCGAGCGTGGCTGGTCGCAGGAATTTCTGGCGAATGAGACCGGTTTGAACCGCACCTATCTCAGCGCGGTTGAGCGCTCGGAACAGAACATCTCGATCGACAACCTGTATCGGGTAGCCGAGGGGTTCGGCGTTGAGGCTTGGACGCTGCTGAAGCCTTAAGGCCAGCCATCCTGTGCGAACGTGCGTCATCATGATCAAGTGCCTTGGTGCTTAAACACCAGAATACATAACCCAAAATGGGATAATTCTCAAGCGGGATTATCCGAATTCCGGATTTATTCGGAGTTCAAAACATGGGAAGAACCCTACGCAGTCCGGGGCATCAGGCCCTCATGGCTGCTTTGAAACAGGCGCGGTTGGACGCTGGTCTGACACAGACTGAATTAGCAGATCGCCTCGAACGGCCTCAGTCTTTCGTCGCGAAATACGAGAATGGCGAGCGGAAGGTGGAGGTCGTCGAATTCGTCCAGATCGTGACAGCCATCGGCTGTGATGGCCAAGTGATCCTCGATGCCGTAACGCGGGCTGAGGCCAGAGGCTGACACAATCACTGGTGGATTCCGATTGTCGTGCCCGCTAGAAATATGAGTGGTAGGAGGAGAATCCTGCTCACAAAAACACTTTGAGGCAAACGAGCAGATGTCGTTACAGGATTTGTTGAATTCATACCGGAGCGCCGCGCGCACCGAGCGCGACAAGGGAACCTACTTTGAGCGCTTGGCGGTCGCATTTCTTGCGCATGATCCGGTTCAGGTCGAGCAGTATTCTGACGTCAAACCTTACGCCCAGTGGGCGCTCGAAAATGGCTGGGATGGCCGTGATACAGGTATCGACCTTGTAGCGAAACTTCGTGACGAAGACGGTTTTGCAGCGATCCAATGCAAGTTTTACAACGCGAATTATCGCATCCGCAAAGAGGACATCGACAGCTTCATCTCTGCCTCCGGCAAGGATCCATTCAAACGCCGCGTTATCATCGACACCACAGAGAAGCCTTGGAGCGAAAATGCCGAGGCGATGCTTCGTGGCCAGAACATCCCGACAATTCGCATTGGGTTGAATGATCTTCAGGAAAGTCCGATCCTTTGGGAACGCTTCGGCGATCAGGGGACTGTCGTTCTGGCCGACAAAAAGCGCTTGCGTCCCCATCAGGAAGAAGCGCTACGCGATGTTCGCTTCGGGCTGGCGGATGCCGATCGGGGCAAGCTGATCATGGCCTGCGGGACAGGCAAGACCTTCACCAGCCTTAAGATCGCAGAAGATCTGGCCGGTGCCGGTAAGCAGGTTCTTTTCCTCGTGCCTTCCTTGGCCTTGATGGCGCAGACCGTTCGGGAATGGACGGCGGATACCGAAACGCCGCTTCGATCCTATGCTGTTTGCTCGGATACACAGGTCGGCAAGCGGCGTGTCGGAGCCGATGATATTGCCGAAATCGACGTTCTTGATCTTGCGTTCCCCGCGACGACTGATCCGCGCAAACTTGCCGAGGGTGTCCTCCATCCCGCATCTGACAAGATGACGGTTGTCTTTGCGACCTATCAGTCGATTCAGGTCATCGCAGACGCCCAACGTGATCACGGGCTTCCTGAGTTTGATCTCATCGTTTGCGACGAGGCACATCGAACAACCGGCGTGACGCTGGTGGGCGAGGACGATTCCAACTTCGTCAAGGTCCATGACAACCGCGTTATTCAGGGCAAGAAGCGCCTCTATATGACCGCTACACCGCGGATTTTCGGGGAGAATGCCAAGTCCAAAGCGGATGATGTCGGGGCTGAACTCTGCTCGATGGACCGCACCGATCTGTTCGGGGAAACGCTGTTCTATCGCGGGTTCTCGTGGGCGGTGCAAAACAACCTGCTGACCGATTACAAGGTCATCGTGCTGGCCATGGACGAACAACTGGTTTCGGACAGCGTGCAAAAGCGCCTGAACGATGGCGGCAGTGAACTGCGCCTCGATGACGCCACCAAGATCGTGGGGTGCTACAAGGCGTTGACCAAGGCTGATTTGCAGGCCGATGTGTCCACCGATCCCCACCCGATGCGCCGCGCCTTGGCCTTCTGCAAGGACATCAAGAGCTCGAAGCTGATCGAGACCGAATTCTCAGCCGTGGTCGATGAATTTCTGGGGAACGATCCGGTGCTGGATGACGACCCGGACGATGACAGCCTGCGCTGCGAGATCGAGCATGTGGATGGCACCTTCAACGCCAAAGAGCGCGGGCGCTTGCTCGATTGGCTCAAGGCCGATGCCCCGGACCATACCTGCCGGATACTGACCAACGCGCGCTGCCTGTCCGAAGGCGTGGATGTGCCCGCGCTCGATGCGATCATGTTCCTCCATCCGCGCAAGAGCCAGATCGACGTGGTGCAATCGGTCGGGCGCGTGATGCGTCGGGCTGAGGGCAAGAAGATGGGCTATGTCATCCTGCCAGTGGGTGTGCCCGCCGGTATCCCGCCCGAACAGGCGCTGGCCGATAACGACAAATACCGCGTTGTCTGGCAAATCCTGAACGCCCTGCGCGCCCACGACGAAGACGGAATGGGTGCGACGATCAACCAAGCCTCGCTGGGCCAAGACATCAGCCATAAGGTCGAGATCGTCGGCATCACCGCCAACCACCCGGAGCTGGCCGCCGTCACCGCCGTGGTCGATGATCTGCCAACCCGTGCGCAGCCTGCCAGCGCCAGCATTGGCACACCTGGGCGCGATCCCGTCACGACAGGGCCGGTGCAGGCCGAGATGGTCTTTTCCGTCGATGAGTTTTCGCGCGCGATCATGGCGAAGATCGTCAAGAAATGCGGAACGCGCGACTATTGGGAAGACTGGGCGGGCAACATTGCCGAAATCGCCAGCAACCACATTGTCAGGCTGAAAAGCCTGCTGGACGCGCCAGACACCCGCGCGCGCGAAGCCTTCGACGCCTTCCTTGAAGAGCTGCAAGACGATCTGAACGAAACCGTCACCCGCGAAGACGCGATTGAGATGCTGGCCCAGCACATCATCACGCGCCCTGTCTTCCAGACCCTGTTCGAGGGTCACCAGTTCACGTCAGAGAACCCTGTTTCCCGCGCCATGCAGCGGGTTCTGGATGTCTTGGACGAGGCCAATCTGGACAAGGAATCCGAAGACCTCGACAAATTCTACGCCGATGTTCAGCGCCGCGCCAAAGGCATCACCGATCCTGCGGCCAAGCAGAACCTGATCAAGGAGCTTTACGAGAAGTTCTTCAAAAAGGCCTTCCCGCGCACCACGGACAAGTTCGGCATCGTCTACACCCCGCCCGAGATCGTCGATTTCATCATCCATTCGGTCAACGATGTGCTGCAAACCGAATTCGGCCAGACGCTCGGGTCCGAAGGCGTGCATATCATGGACCCCTTCACCGGCACGGGCACCTTCATCACGCGGCTCTTGCAATCGGGCCTGATCGCGCCCGAGGAGATGGAGCACAAGTTCCGCCACGAGATCCATGCCAATGAAATCGTGCTGCTGGCCTATTACATCGCCGCGATCAACATCGAAGCGGTCTATCACGGGCTTCAGGGCGGGGACTATGTGCCGTTCGAGGGCATCTGCCTGACCGACACTTTCCAGATGTATGAAAGCGATGATCTGATCTCGCATTACATGCCCGACAACTCGGAGCGGCGCAAACGGCAGAAGGCGACCGATATCCGTGTGATCCTTGGCAACCCGCCCTATTCCAAAGGGCAGGACAGCGCCAATGACGACAATGCCAATGTGGACTACCCCACGCTGGATGGCCGCATCCGCGACACCTATGCCGCGCTGACCGAGGCGCAGAACAAGAACGGTCTATACAACAGCTACTTGCGCGCTTTCCGCTGGGCCAGTGACCGGATCGGCGATGATGGTGGTGTCGTGGCCTTTGTGACCAATGGCGGGTGGCTGGACGGGAACGCCACAACCGGCGTGCGCAAGAGCTTTGCCAACGAATTTTCGGACCTCTACATCTTCAATTTGCGGGGGGATGCGCATCTGACGGGCGAACGCCGCCGCAAGGAAAAGGGCAATGTCTTTGGAGCGGGCACCCGCACCCCTGTTGCGATTTCTGTTCTGGTCCGCAATCCCGAGGCCGCGCATCGCGGTCGCATCCATTACCGCGACATTGGCGACTACCTTGAAGAAAAGGAAAAGCTGACGATCATCCGCGACTTCGGATCAACGCGCGGCATTGCCGAGGCCGATGGCTGGACCCAGATCGAGCCCGACGAACACGGGGACTGGTTGAACCAGCGGGATGCGTCTTTCGATCAGTTCATCAAGATCGGGGACAAGAAGGACAAGACCGCTGAAACGCTGTTCGAGACATATTCCGCAGGGGTGAAAACCCAGCGGGATGCGTGGTGCTATAACCGGTCTCGTGCCGATCTGGAGCGCAACATCGGGGCAATGATCGACACCTACAACGATGAACTGGCCAAGGCACGGCAAGCGCAGGATGCAGGCCAGCCAGCGCCGAAACTATTGGGCGATCCGAGGCAGGTAAGCTGGACGCGGGCGCTTTTGGCGGATCATGGCCGTGGCAAACCCTTGTCGATCGAGGACGGCCAGTTTGTGCCGTCGATCTATCGTCCGTTCGGGAAGGAGTGGTTGTATTTCAGCCGCCGCCTGAACGAGATGGTTTATCAGATCCCGCGCCTGTTTCCCGATGCCGACAGTCCCAACCGCGTGATCGCCATGTCGAGCCCCGGCGCGCGCGGATCGGTTTCGGCGCTGATGACGGATTGCATCCCAAGCCTTCACGCCGCCGATATGAGCGGTTCGCAATGCTTCCCGCTCTACATCTACGACGATGCCGACACGGGCGCGGATGACCTGTTCTCGGGTGCGGATCAGGCCGCCCGTCGTGATGGCATCACCGACGCGGGCCTGCGCCATTTCCAAGCGGCCTATCCGAGCCAGCAGATCACGCGCGAGGACATCTTCTATTACACCTATGGCTTGCTGCATTCTGAGGACTATCGCGCCCGCTACGCAGATAACCTGACCAAGGAACTGCCCCGCATCCCCTGCGTGAAAAAGATCGAGGATTTCCGCGCCTTTGCGCAGGCGGGCCGCGATCTGGCCGATCTGCATGTAGGTTACGAGACGGTCGAGCCCTATCCTGTCACCTTCAAGCAGGGCCATCCGGACACATGGGTCATCGACGACCCGCAGGCCTTCTACCGCGTCACCAAGATGAAATTCGCGGGCAAGCGCCCGAACCTTGATAAATCGACGGTGATCTACAACGCCAACATCACCATGCAGGATATCCCGCTGGCGGCCTATGACTATGTCGTCAACGGCAAGCCCGCGCTGGAATGGGTGATGGAACGGCAGGCGGAGCTGAAGGACAGCTACAACCCCAAGACCAAGAAGGGCAGCGACATCGTCAACGACGCCAACCGCTACGCCAATGAGACCGTCGGCAACCCCGCCTATCCGCTGGAATTGTTCCAGCGCGTGATCACGGTGAGCCTGCGGACGATGGAGATCGTGCGGGGGCTGCCGAAGCTGGATATTGATGGATGACTTGGGGGCCTTACAGATTTTATTGGGCCGGGAGACGCCGTTTTAGGGGGTGAGGATACGCCATGAAGCCGATTTCAAAGATGGATTGGGACATCATCGACGCGAGGGTGTCGACGACCTGCGAGAAACATCAGTTTCCCAAGAAAACGGTGGGATTCCTTGCGATCGTTTTAGGCCAGATTTTTCCCGGCCATGATGATCAGTTGCAGGAGATTATCACCGATGGCCCCGATGATCGCGGGATCGACGCCGTTCATATCATTGAAAGCGAAAGCAGCGCCGAGGTTTTTCTGTTCCAGTCGAAGTATCGGGAAAGCCAAAGCACTTGCCACAAGACAATCAATGACACTGAAATTCTGAAAGTTTCCCTTTTCCTTAACGAGTTGTTCGAGAAATCAGAAGGTTTGGCGAGCAGCGGGAACTTTCGGCTTCAGGAAGCTGTTCGACGAATTTGGGAACTCCACGACAAGGGCAAGATCTGCCGCTACAAGGCGATCTTCTGTTCGAATGGCGAGGGCTTCTCGACCTCTGCCTTGGGCATCATCGAGAGCATAAAGGCGTCACATTCATCTGTTTCGTTTGAGTTCTACGGCGGCCAGAGCGTCATTCAGGCCATGGCAGGCGAAGGTCGGGCGCGCGAAGATGGCCAATTGCAGGTCATTGGCCGAGAAATTCTGGAGCGATCTGACGGTGATGTCAGAGGGGCGATTGCGTCAATTGATGCAATGTCCTTTGTCGAACTGATTACCGAGGACGATGGCGAAACTATCAAACGCCACCTGTTTGATGACAATCTGCGCGTGTTCCTCGGGGCCAAGGGGGGCTTCAATCAGGCCATTATTTCGACAGCGACCTCGAACGACAGCTACCTGTTTTGGTATCTGAACAACGGCGTCACGATTACCTGCAAGAGCTTTTCCTACAACAAAGGGCATACCAACCCGAAATTGGTCTTCAAAGACTTCCAGATCGTTAACGGTGCACAAACCTCGCACTCACTGGTTGAGGCTGCGCGGACCGATCCCGAGGCGCTGTCTGATGTTGTCGTAATGGTGCGCATGTATGCAACCGATCGGTCAGATATCGCGGAAAGGGTGGCTGTTGCGACCAACAGTCAGGCACGGATTCAAAGCCGTGATCTCATGTCGAACCATGAAATTCTGAAAAAGCTGGAGCTTGCGTTCAAAGAGAAGGGCTATTTCTTCGAGCGCAAGAAGAATATGCACTCTGACCGGCCAGACGATAAGAGGATCGACGCCCTGAAGTTGGGGCAGATCATCTTGTCGTTTGATCTCAGAGAACCTGATCGGGCCAAGACTGAATCAGACTCGATTTTCGATGCCCGCTTCCATCAGATATTTGGCAGCCGCCAGAACATCGATGAACTGATCAAACTCTATCGGATTTACGGGATCATCGAAGAGCTTCGCGACGCCTACCAAGCAAAATTCGGATCTTCGCCCGAAAGCGGGCACGAGCATCAGTACCTCGTCTATGGGCAGTGGTTTATTCTCTTCGCGTGCAAGCTTCTCCATGTGAAGTCTCAAAAGGCCGAGTTGCCTGAGGGAGACGCCGCGCTTGATCTGGTAGAGGAGGCCATTCGACGTGTTGCGGCAGCTTGCAGCCAGCAGAAAGCAGTTGCTCATTACCAGATGTTCAGAAGCCCGAGAACCAAAGAACGCATTCTTGGTGAGATCAGCGCAAAGCAGACAGATTTCTTTGATCTCTTGGCTGTTTCGTAGGTGGACTTCGTGTAGCTTGGCTTCGGCTAGAAGTTACTGAATTTCGGTGGCGCAAAGCCATTGTTCAGATGATTTCTTGCGGTTTTCTACCCTTGAATGAAAGTTTAACGGTTTCGTATAAATATATGACAACGCTATAAAAATTCAATAATATCTTGATCTTAATCCGAGCCCGCGCTATCAAGCGTTCAGGCACTATTACATCTTGGGTAGTGAGGGGCTTGCCCCTCTAAAAGCGATCAATTCTTGTGTAGTGAGAGCGTTGCTCTCAGCCATCCATCAAAACGTTTAGCGAAAACCGGTGCCTCTCCAGTAATTATATGGGCGGGCGAGCTATGCTTGATCGAAACACCTTGCAGCAGACATCTATCTATCTGCCGAAACATCTCCACGCCGCGCTGCGGATGCACTCTCTGAGCGAGAGCGCAACCATGTCAGAGCTGATTATCAGGGCTCTGGAGGGGCCGTGGAACCTGAGCGACAGCGAATTTGCGACGATCCTGCTCGAACGCGCAGCCAAGGCGCGGGGAGCATGACATGGCCAAACTCGAAAGGCTCGCCGTAGAGGCGAAAGGCGCGGCGGGGATGTTGTCGCTGACCGCGCAGGAATTCCTGTTTCTCGTTGAGCAAGGCGCGCTTCCGCCGCCGATCCGGCTTGGAAAGCACACCCTTTGGGTGGTGGCCGAGATCGAAGCCGTCCTGACGGGCAGCAAGATCGAGCCGGAGGCGTTTGTCGTATGAAGCGCCCCAATCTCCCTTATCTCGAATTCAAGACCGTCAAGGGCAGAGCCTACATCTATTTTCGCAAGGGCAAGTTCCGGGAGCGGCTGCCTGACGACCCTGATACCGAGGAATTCGCCCTGAAATACTGGGCCATTCGCAACGGCAAGAGCAAGCGGATCGTCAAGACGACGTGGGAAGCACTGATCGTCAGCTACTATTCCTGTGCAGAATTCAAAGAACTGGCTGCGGACACGAAGAAGAACTATCGTCGTCACTGCGAAGATATCCGAGAAAAGAACGGCTCCAAGGATGTGCGGCACTTCAAGCGGGCCGATGCACTACGTGTGCGGGATGAGCTGAAAGACACTTGGTCAAAGGCCAATGAGCGGATCGCTGTGCTGTCGATCCTCATGCAGCGCGCCATGGATCTTGAGTGGGTTGACCGCAATCCAGTGGCGAATATCCGCAAGCTCAAGGGCGGATCTTACCAAGCGTGGCCTGCGGACAAGCTGGAAGCGTATGAGCGGCACTGTGAAGAGCATGGCCTGTCGGTCGCTCGGACAATCTATGAGCTTGCGATCGGCACGGGCCAGCGGCTCGGGGATTGCGTGGCGATGAAGTGGGACGATTTCGACGGCGAGTATATGTCGGTCGTTCAGCAAAAGACGGGCGCGAAGATCGACGTTTACTGCCCCGCGCGGTTGCAAGCCTATCTCGCATCACTCCCACGGCGCGGAAAGCACATTCTTGCCAAAACCGCCACCGAGCCGCTTGGCAAGCGGCAGGTGCAGAAGGCCGTAGAGGACGTGCGCGAAGCGATTGGTGTCAAGGACGGGGATGGCAGGCTGGTGCCCCACGGATGGCGCTACACGGCGGCCAAGGAGATGGCCGATGCCGGTGTCGATATCCGCGACATTCAGGCGGTCACAGGGCACAAGACCCTTGAGATGGCTCAGAAATATGCTTCGGGCGCGGATCAGAAAAAGGCGTCGAAACGGGCGCAACAGAAGCGGGAACGAAACAGCGACAAACCGCGAAAGTGCGAAACAAATTGCGAAACTTCACCGGGGTCACAAGATCAAACAAAGGAGAAACCAGAGAATGTTCAATGATTTCAATATGGTGCGGGTGAAGGGACTCGAACCCCCACGCCAAAGGCGCCAGAACCTAAATCTGGTGCGTCTACCAATTCCGCCACACCCGCACGCGGCGCGGCAGCGGCCGCGCGTTCCGTGCCTCATAGCAAAGCTCGCAAAACGATGCGAGGGGAAATCGTCCCCGCGTGGCTCTAGCCTTGCAGCGCCCGGAACACCCCGGGCAGCGCCTCGGGCAGGTCCTCGGCGATCAGCCCGGGGCCGAAACTTCGAGCGGCCTCCTGGTGCAACCAGGCGGCCGTCGTGGCCGCCTCGATCGGGTCGAATCCGCGCGCCAGAAGCCCGGCGATGAGACCGGCCAGCACATCGCCGGACCCCGCCGTGGCCAACCAGGGCGCGGCCCGCCCATAGGCCGCCGCGCAGAGGCGACAACGCCCGTCAGGGGCCGCGATGACGGTATCCGGCCCCTTGAACAGGACCACGCAACCGGCCCGTTCGGCAGCGGCGCGCGTGGCGTCCACCTTGGAATAGGCGGGGCCTCTCTCGGGCCGGGCGGAGAGCCTTTCGGCGATGTCCGGGAACAGCCGCGCGAATTCGCCCCCGTGTGGCGTCAGCACGCAATTTTCGTGCAGCATGGCGAACAGCACCGCCGAATCCTCGGCCAACCCCGTGAGCGCATCGGCATCGAGAACCACCGCGCGCCCCGCCCCCAGCGCCACCGGCACCAGGTCCCGCGCCCGGTCAAGGCCCAGCCCCGGCCCGAGGCACAGGGCATTGACCCGGTGATCGGCCAGCACCTCGGCCAGGGCCGCGCCATCCGCCACGCGGCGCAGCATCAGCGCGGTGATCTGGCAGGCGACCTCCTGTTGCGCGGCCGGGGGCACCCCCATCGTCACCAGCCCGGCCCCGACCCGCAGCGCCCCGCGCGCCGCCAGCCGCGCCGCGCCGGTCCGGCCCGCGCCACCCGACAGGACCAGCGCGTGCCCGTGGCCGTACTTGTGCCCGCTTCGATGCTTGGCCAGAGTGGTCGGGTCAGGCGCCGCCAGCGTCAGTTGCGCGCGCCCCTCGCCCGCTGCCGACAGACCGATGTCCTTGATCCGCAGGTTCCCGCAATGCTCCGGCCCCTCGGCTAGGTAATGCCCCGGCCGCGCCCGATGAAAGGTGACGGTGAGCCCGGCACGCACCGTCGCTTCCGCCAAGGGCCGGCCGCTGTCCATGCACAGGCCCGCCGGCGCATCCACCGCCACCAGCCGCGCCGGCGTATCGCCGCGCCCGGACAGCCGCGCGATCGGCTCCAGGATCTCTGCCGCCGGAGCGCGGGTCAGCCCGGCGCCGAACACCGCCTCGACGATCAGATCGGCATCGCACCCCGCCACGTCCTGCGCCGCCCAGCGGCGGACGCCCCCCAGCGCACGCCAGCGGTCGTGGTTCGCCCGCGCATCGGGGGGCAGTTTCTCCGGATCGCCGTAGAGAAACACCTCGACGCCCCACCCCCGGTCATGCAGCAGCCGCGCGATCACGAAGCCGTCGCCGCCGTTGTTGCCCGGGCCGCACAGGACACAGGCGCGGCCCGGCGCGCGGGCCATCCCGGGCCAGTGCTCCAACACCGCCTCGACCACGCCGCGCCCCGCCTGCTCCATCAACGCCAGGCCGGAAACCGCCCCGGAGGAGATCGCCGCGGTTTCAACCGCCCGCATCTGCGCGGCTGTCAGAAGCTCGCTCATTTCACCGCGCACCCCGCCCTTCATTCACACTCTGCTCATTTTTTGTGCGTAACGCCCAAACCTTGACCTCGCCACCGGATTCCACGACCCCGACAGGGGGCGCGATCCGGTATCCGATTGTGGCACTTATTTAGAAATGATCTGACCCCTCGGGACAAGGTTGCGAGGAGACCGTCGATGAAAAAGATCGAAGCGATAATCAAACCGTTCAAATTGGACGAGGTCAAAGAGGCGCTCCAGGATGTCGGCGTTCAGGGTCTGAGCGTGATCGAGGTCAAGGGGTTCGGGCGCCAGAAGGGCCATACCGAACTCTATCGCGGCGCCGAATATGTCGTCGACTTCCTGCCCAAGGTGAAGATCGAGGTGGTGCTGGACGACGACCAGGTCGACGGGGCCATCGACGCCATCGTCGCGGCAGCCAAGACCGACAAGATCGGCGACGGCAAGATCTTTGTCAGCACGGTCGAGCAGGCCATCCGCATCCGGACCGGTGAGACCGGCTCGGACGCGCTGTAACCCACACCGAAACAAGACCGAATCCCTAAGAAAAGGACATTGCAGAATGAGCAAGGATGCAGTTCTCAAGCTGATCAAGGACGAAGAAGCGGAATACGTCGACATCCGTTTCACCGACCCGCGCGGCAAGTTGCAGCACGTGACCGTCATGGCCGACCAGGTCGATGAGGACTTCCTCGAGGAAGGCTTCATGTTCGACGGCTCCTCGATTGCCGGCTGGAAATCGATCGAAGCCTCGGACATGAAACTGATGCCCGACACCGAAAGTGCCTATGCCGATCCGTTCTACGCCGAAAAGACCATCTGCATTCACTGCTCGGTGGTCGAGCCCGACACCGGCGAACCCTATGAGCGCGACCCGCGCGGGACCGCCGAAAAGGCCGAGGCCTATCTGAAGTCCTCGGGCATCGGCGACGTTGCCTACATGGGTCCCGAGGCCGAGTTCTTCCTGTTCGACGACGTGCGCTTCTCCAACTCGATCAACAAGGTCTCCTACGAGGTCGACGCGACCGACGCCTCGTGGAACACTGACACCGAGTACGAGATGGGCAACATGGGCCATCGCGCCGGCGTCAAGGGCGGCTATTTCCCGGTGAACCCGGTGGACGAGGCGCAAGACCTGCGTTCGGAAATGCTCTCGACCATGAAACGTCTGGGCATGAAGGTCGACAAGCACCACCACGAGGTGGCCTCGTGCCAGCATGAGCTGGGCCTGATCTTCGACAGCCTGACCAAACAGGCCGACGAGCTGCAGAAGTACAAGTACGTGATCCACAACGTGGCCCACGCCTATGGCAAGTCGGCAACCTTCATGCCCAAGCCGATCGCCGGCGACAACGGCACCGGCATGCACGTGAACATGTCGATCTGGAAGGACGGCAAGCCGCTGTTTGCGGGCGACAAATACGCCGACCTGTCGGACGAGGCACTGTGGTTCATCGGTGGCGTTCTCAAGCACGCCAAGACGCTGAACGCCTTCACCAACCCCTCGACCAACAGCTACAAGCGCCTGATCCCGGGCTTCGAAGCCCCCGTTCTGCGTGCCTACTCGGCCCGCAACCGCTCGGGCTGCGTTCGGATCCCGTGGACCGAAAGCCCGAAAGCCAAGCGCGTCGAGGCCCGCTTCCCCGATCCCAGTGCCAACCCCTACCTGTGCTTCGCGGCGCTTCTGATGGCCGGCCTGGACGGCATCAAGAACAAGATCGACCCGGGCGAGGCAATGGACAAGAACCTCTACGACCTGCCCGCCGAGGAACTGGCCGACATCCCCACCGTCTGCGGCTCGCTGCGCGAGGCGCTCGAGGCGCTGGCATCCGACCACGACTTCCTGCTGCAGGGCGACGTTTTCACCAAGGACCAGATCGAGGGCTATATCGCGCTCAAGATGGAAGAGGTGGAAACCTACGAACACACCCCGCACCCGGTCGAATACGGCATGTACTACAGCTGCTGATACCGGCTCAGCGAGCAAGATCCGAAGGGCGCCCTGGCGGGCGCCCTTCTTCCGTTTGGACCACGGCGCGCATTTCCCGTTGCCTTGGCGCCCCGGCGCGGGCAGGCTGGCGTCATTGATCCACAATCACGATTACCCATCCCATGCCCCGTTTCATTCACATCCTGTTCGCCGCCGCGCTTGTCCTTGCCCCCCTGCCGAGCCTCGCCGCCCCCTGCGGCAACACCGGCGCAGGATTTGCCGCCTGGCAACGCGATTTCGCCGATGAGGCCCGCCGCGAAGGCGTCGGGTCCCGCGGACTTCAGGCGCTGGCCCGGGCGCAATACGCCACCCGCACCATTGCCGCCGACCGAAACCAGAAAAGCTTTCGCTACAGCCTCGAGAAATTCATGCAGGTGCGCGGGGCGAACACGATCGTGGCGCAGGGCCGCAAGCGCAAGACGCGCCACCCGGAGTTCTACGCCGCGCTCGAACGCCGCTTCGGCGTGCCAGCGGGAATCCTGCTTGCGCTGCACGGGATGGAAACCGCCTTTGGCGGCTTCATGGGCGACAGTCCCGTGGTCTCGGCGATCACCACCTTGGCCTATGACTGCCGCCGCGCCGACTTTTTCCGACCCCATGCCATCGCGGCGCTGAAACTGGTCGATCAGGGCACCATCACCGGCGCCACGCTGGGCGCTCGGCATGGCGAGCTGGGCCATACCCAGTTCCTGCCCGGAAACGCGCTGACCTATGGCGTGGACGCCAACGGTGACGGCCGCGTCGATTTCTACGACATGTCCGACGCGCTGGCCTCGACCGCCAATTTCCTGCGCCAGAAGGGGTGGAAACCGGGCCGCGGCTATCAACCGGGCGAGCCGAATTTCGCGGTGATCCGGCAATGGAACGCGGCCAGCGTTTACCAGCAGGCCATCGCGATCATGGCCGCCCGGATCGACGGCTGACGTCCCCCCGCCCGCGCAGCGCCGCATTCCCGCCTCATTTCCCGAGCGAGCCGCCGGAAACAAGTGGTTTTTCGAGGTTGTTTCCGCCTGCCTCCCCTGCCCCTGCCCCGGAGTTAATCCGTTTTCGACACATTTTTTCCCCGATGCCTGACTAGCGTTAACCAAATCAAGGCACGTCAACGGAGGGCCCGCACGGTGTCACAGGACCGCAGGTATCACGGTGGACTGGTTTATCTGGGTACAACCGAAAACGCGATCGAACGGTTCAGCCGGGTCGTGACCGGCGCGTTGCAGGATTATGGTCACCTGATCGAGCGTCACAGCGTGCTCAACCCCGAGCAGGCCCGTGTCGTCACCAGCCAGTACGTCGTCAAGCTGGCACTGGACCCGGCCCCCTATTCCGGTCGCATCGTCGCGCATGAACACATGTGCGACCAGTCGAAGAAACCGATGCACCGGCTGGAAATCACCGTTCTGCCGATCACACCGGGGCAGGAAGACCGCGACATCACCGAATTGATGATGGTGGTGATGCTCTATCGCATGGTCGACGCCTGCCCGGTGCAGCAGATCGAGTGGATGGATCCCGAAACCATCCTCTCCGTGTCCAAGTTCCTTGGCGCGTTTTCCAGCGTTTCGCCCCGCCGCGTGCACAGCCGTCAAAGCCTTCTCGGGCCAAAGGCGCATCGCTTTGCCCCGGTCGAGGACATGGCTTCGGACCTGTCGCTCCAGGCGGACACCATCGAGGCCGATTACGAGATCGAGATGGAGGATGGCCTTGTCCAGATCGGCACGGAGGAATCGCTTTCCCTGCTGTTCCGTGACGACGAAGAGGTCGGCATGGTCGACATCACCACCCCCGAAGAGGCCGCCGAGAACGACATCCGCCGTCTTGCTGCCTGGGGGATGACCGGGATGCTGGTGTTCCTCTCGGCCCCGGTGGCCGCCGCGATGGCCGCGGTCAACCTGGTCAAGGGCGAGGATTTCCGACTCAACACCCATGTGCTGGCGCTGACCGGGTTCATCGTCTCGATCAGCAGCTCCGGCTTCCTGGCTTCGGCGGTCTCTGCCCTGCCCTTGTGACGCGCCGGTCTAGCCGTCCACGCGCGCCAGACCGTCGCAGCCCTCCGGGGCGTCGGCGCGCGCCAGCACGAAAGTGTGGATCGAGAACACCACCCCCCGCGTTTTCGGCAGCCGCAGCACCGACTGACGCTCGCTGCGCAGGTATCCCGGCACGTCCGTTCCCGGTTCGAGGCGGCGGTCGGTCACGCTGCGCGGCTGGTGCAGGTCCGGGTCCGCATACCACAACGCGTTGAACCGCCACAGCGGCCGCCCCGGCTGGACCCCGTCGAACAGCCGCTGCACCCGCGCGGCAATGTTCTCGTCGTATTCCGCCACCGGCACATGGATCGCGGTCAGCGGGCGCATGGCCTTTTCGCGCAGCATCCAGCTTGCCGGGAAACACAGCACGGCGGCGGTCAGCACATGTTCCTCGCCGCGCTTTTCCAGGATGCACAGGTCCTCCTGCACCAGCCGCCCCAGCGTGCCCATCGGATCGGCCCGGTCGATGCGGACGATCACGCCGTCCGGCCGCGTCACCTGTGCCCCGGCCCCGGGATAGGCCAGGTCCAACACCATATCGAGCAGCTCTTCGGCGGCCGCGCGGGCGCTTTCATCCATCGTCAGAACGGCGTCGCGCCGCTCGGCCAACAGCCGGTCTCGGTACCCCATCTGCCCGGCAAAGGCCTCGTCCCGAATCAGCCAGTCTTCGAGGCCGAGCGGCTGGATACCGGGCAGCCGGCGCTGCGCGGCGATGTCATAGGGGATACGGGTCTGCAAAATCCTGGTCATGGGAATCGCAATAGCACCCTGCCCGGCCCGCGTCGGCCAAAAAACGACCTGACCAAACGTCGCATGCGGGGGCGACGCACGATTTCCCGGCGTTCACACTGGCCCTGTCACGACAGGGGAAACCGGCGATGAACCTGCATTACAGCGACAGCCGCAAGATCGACCCGACGCGCGGTTCCACGCTGGGCGACGGGACGCCCAACGACCCCGACCGGATCGAGATCGGCCCGACGCGGCTGGCCTTTGCCGAATGGGCGCAGGCGGGGCTTGAGCTTCCGAACCTGGCTCAGATGCGCGCCTATCGTTGGGGGCGGCTGACCGATCACGTGGTCGCGCGCGGCTATGGCGGGCTGTTGATGTTCGACCCGCTCAACATCCGCTATGCCACCGACAGCACCAACATGCAGCTGTGGAACACCCACAACCCGTTCCGCGCCGTGCTGCTCTGCGCCGATGGCTACATGGTGATCTGGGATTACAAGAACGCGCCGTTTCTGTCCTCGTTCAACCCGCTGGTGCGCGAGGTCCGCTCGGGCGCCGACCTGTTCTATTTCGATCGCGGCGACAAGGTGGACGTGGCCGCCGACACCTTTGCCAACGAGGTGCGCCAGATCCTTGCGGAGCACGCGCCCGGGCATTCCCGCCTCGCGGTCGACAAGGTGACGCTGCACGGGATGCGCGCGCTGCAGGCGCAGAGCTTGCAACTCATGGAGGGCGAGGAGGTCACCGAAAAGGCCCGCGCGGTCAAGGGCCCCGACGAGATCAAGGCCATGCGCTGCGCCAGCCACGCCTGCGAGACGGCGATGCGCGCGATGGAGGATTTCGCACGGCTGAACGTGCCGTTGGGCCGGACCTCCGAGGATGACATCTGGGCGGTGCTGCACGCCGAGAACATCCGCCGGGGCGGAGAATGGATCGAGACCCGCCTGCTCTCCTCCGGTCCGCGCACCAACCCCTGGTTCCAGGAATGCGGCCCGCGCATCGTGCAGATGAACGAGATCGTCGCCTTCGACACCGACCTGATCGGCAGTTACGGCATCTGCGTCGACATCTCGCGCACCTGGTGGATCGGCGATCAGAAACCGCGCCCCGACATGATCCATGCCATGCGCCACGCGCACGAGCATATCATGACCAACATGCAGATGCTGAAACCCGGCGTGACGATCCCCGAGCTGACCGCCAACTGCCACCGGCTCGACGACCGGTTCCAGGATCAGAAATACGGCTGCATGATGCACGGGGTCGGCCTGTGCGACGAGTGGCCGCTGGTCGCCTATCCCGACAAGGCGGTGCCCGGTGCCTTTGACTACGCGCTGGAGCCGGGGATGGTGCTCTGCGTCGAGGTCGCGGCCGGCGCGGTCGGGGGCGATTTCTCGATCAAGCTCGAGGATCAGGTTCTGATCACCGAGGACGGGTTCGAGAACCTGACCACCTACCCCTTCGATTCGGCGCTGATGGGGCAGTAGGCACTCAGGGCGACACCGTCACCCGCGCCAGCACGCCCCGGTGATCCGATCCAAGACGGTCGAGCACCTCGATCGTGCCGGGCGCGGAACCGCTGGCCAGCACGTGGTCGATCGCCACCCCCATCCCGCCATAGGGCAGCGCGAAGGTCGCCGTCTCGGTGCCTGCCCGCCGGGTTCCGCTGGCCACCTCGACCCGCGCCACCGCGCGCGACCAGGCCACCGCGTTGAAATCCCCGCCGATCACCACCGGCCCGTCGAGCCCGCGCAGAAGCGGTGTGAGTTCGGCAATTTGCTCCGCCTGCCCGTGCGGCCAGGGCCAGCTCAGGTGCAGCGCCATTGCCCATGCTCGCCCGTCCGGCGTCTCCACTTGCAGACCGGCCATCCCCCGGGCGCAGAAGGCGCTGCCCGACACCGCGGGCCAGCGCGACAGCACCGCCGTGCCCCCGACCGCGCGAAAATCGCAATAGTGCTGATACGGGTACTCTGTGCGCAGCGCCGCCAAAACCGCGCGGTTGCGCTTGCTGACCTCTTGCAGGGTCACGATGTCGGGCGCGCGGGCGCGAATGTCGGCCACCACCGGTGCCGGATCGCGCAGGGTGAACAGCAGGTTCTTTTGATACACCACCAGCCCGGGCACCCGTGCCGCAGGCCCCGCCTGCACCGGCGACAGCGCCCAGAGACGCGGCACCACCGCGAGCGCGACCAGCGCGAGACCGGCCAGGGTCACCGCCCCGCGCGGTCGCCAGACCAGCAGCGCCAGCCCCCCCAACAGGGCCAGCGGCACCCGGAACACCGCCAGGCTGTCGCCCACCGGGTGCAGCGCCCCGCCATAACCCGCCAGCACCGCCGCCAGCGCGATCAGCGCCCCTGCGCCCGCGATTCTCCTGATTTTCCTCACCACCGCGTGACCTTCCTGTCACATTGCTTGATATGTCTGCCGTCACAGCCCAGCCTTATCCCGAGCGCAATACAAAGGACATCCCATGCCGACCGAACGCATCACCTTTCCCGGCCATGACGGCACCGAGCTTGCCGCGCGGCTCGACATGCCCGAGGGGCCGCACCTGGCCACCGCGTTGTTCGCCCATTGCTTTACCTGTTCCAAGGATATGCCCGCCGCCCGCCGGATCGCGGCGCGGTTGGCGGCGATGGGGATCGCGGTGCTGCGATTCGACTTTACCGGGCTGGGCCATTCCGGGGGAGAGTTCGCCAATACCGATTTCAGCTCGAACGTCACCGACCTGGTCAAGGCGGCCGATTACCTGGACGGGCGCGGCATGGCGCCGGCGCTGCTGATCGGCCATTCGCTGGGCGGCGCGGCGGTGATCCGCGCGGCCGGTCGGATCGACAGCGTCAAGGCGGTGGTGACACTCGGCGCGCCGCACGATCCCGAACACGTGACCCATAATTTCGCCGACGCGCTGCCGGAGATCGCCGCAAAGGGCGTCGCGCCGGTCGACCTTGGCGGGCGCGAATTCTGCATCTCGCACGCCTTCGTCGAGGACGTGCGCGGCGAAAAGCTGGACCAGGCCCTTCATGACATGAAGGCGGCGCTTCTGGTCATGCACGCCCCGCGCGACGAAGTGGTCGGCATCGACAACGCCACGCGGATCTTCCAGGCAAAGAAACACCCGAAAAGCTTTGTCACCCTCGACACCGCCGATCACCTGATCAGCCGGGGGGCCGATGCCGAATATGCCGCCGAAGTGATCGCCGCCTGGGCCCGGCGCTATGTCGAGCTGGCACCGGTCGGGCCGCCCAGTGGCGCACCCGAGGGCATCGTCCGCGTCACCGAGGCCGACGCCGATGGCTTCCTGCAGGACATCCAGTCCGGGCCGACCCATCACCTGCTGGCGGACGAGCCGCGCGGCGTCGGCGGCACCGACCGGGGGCTGTCACCCTACGGGCTGGTGTCGGCGGGGCTGGGCGCCTGCACCTCGATGACGATCCGAATGTACGCCCGCCGCAAGGGTTGGCCGCTGACCGGGGTCAGCGTCGACATCAGCCATGACAAGGTGCACGCCGAGGATGCCGCGAGCAACGGCCAGCCCGGCAAGATCGACAGGTTCACCCGCAAGATCCGGCTGACCGGCGACCTGGATGCCGAGCAGCGCGCCCGGCTTTTGGAGATCGCCGACAAATGCCCGGTGCACCGCACCCTGAGCCATGGCGCGCAGGTCGACAGCACCCTTGTCGATCCCGAGGGCTAACCCCCCGGCACACCGAAAACCGGCACCATGAGACCGGCACAACGAAAAAGGCCCGGGCGCTGTGCCCGGGCCTTTTGTTCGTCATCGGTGCGGGATCAGCCGCGGGCGCGGCCCACCAGGCTCCACAGCGCGGGCAGCAGCACGGCGGCCAGCGCCAGCTTGATCACGTCGCCCAGCAGGAACGGGGTCAGGCCCCACTGCAGGATCGGCTTGTCCCAGCCATAGAGCTGGCCCAGCCACAGCAGGCCCGGCGCATAGATCAGCGCGTTGCCGATCACCATGGCCAGCGCCATCTTGGCAAACGACCGGTCCCAGCCGCGCGCGGCCAGCGTGCCCAGTGCGAGAGTGGCCATCACGTAGCCCACCAGATAGCCGCCGGTGCCGCCCATCATGTACTCGATCCCGGCCATCTCGGCCGAGGACCCTGCAAAGACATCGAACCCCAGCGCGCCGACCAGCAGGTACCCGATGATCGTCGCCAGCCCCAGACGCGCGCCATAGGCCGCACCGATCGACAACACGGCAAAGGTGCCCATGGTGATCGGCACCGGCCACATCGGCACCCGGATCTTGGCGGCAACGGCCAGCACCGCGATGCCCAGCACCACCAAGGCAACCTGTTTCACGCGCAGCGCAGTCCCGGCGCGGGGGCCGAGCACGTCGGCAAGGACGCGGTCAGTTGCAGCAAGGGTCATGTGGATCTCTCCTGATATCTGGTAACGGTTCCCGGTTTGATGCCCAAAACCGCCCCAGATCGCAAGTGAATTTGCGGCAGGCCTGCGGCAAAACGGCGCCCGCAGGCCACTTGACCCAAGTCAAGGTGCCCGCCCGGCCACGGTGCAAAGGTGCTCTTGGTTCCCCATGTCATGGAAGGATTAGGGATATGAGCATTCTTGACAGGATTGCCGGCAGTATCGACCGGATTTCCGACAGTACCGATCTGGTCTCCGGCATGGCCGAGCGGCTGGGCGTCGAATTGGACGCAGTGGTTCTGAATGACCCCGAGCGTGGGGCGCTGCGGTTCCGATCCCTGGCGCTGCGTTGTTCGGGCTGCAGCAAACAGGGCGATTGCGCCGAGTTGCAGCGCGCCTGCGCACATCTGGACGAGGCGCCGGACTATTGCCGCAACAAGGCGTTCCTGGACTTTGCCGCGAAGGCCGCCTGACCGTCACGGGGTGGTTACGGCGGGCGCCCTCTATCGCGTAGCTTGGGAAAGCGGGCTGTAAAGGCTTGTCATGGTGTAATCCTTGCGCGGGCCGCGCACCTGCCAGGTGACGCGGAACCGGGGCCAGTCGTCGAACCCGTACGCCACCTCGTATTGGTCCGGGTCGCACCAGTGTCCGGTCTGCCCGCCCTGCGGCGGTACTTGGTGAAAGAACCGGCCATCCTCGAACCAGACCGAGAGATCGGCCCCCCAACGATAGCGCCGCTCGGCCTGCATCGGGGGCTGGCCGGTGAGGGTAAGTTGCCCGGTTTCGGAGTAAAGCGCCCCGTCCCCCTGCGGCGTCCAACTGGCCTGACCGATGAACCGGGCGGTTTGGCCGACCGATTGTACGATCTGCCGGTCCAGGCTCCAGGTGCCTAGAAAATCGCTCAACCGGCGTGCTGCGGTCGTCATGGTTTGTCTCTCTCCCGCTTGCCTGGTCCACCACCCCGTGGCCCCGCATGGCCCGGTTCACCCCTGATCCGCGCGCTCGCGCCTTGTCGTCGCGGTCGCGGCGGTCTATGAGGCGCGCTGATCCCCGCCTAATCATAAAAAGGTGACGCTGCCAATGATCCCCCGCTATTCCCGCCCCGAGATGACCGCCATCTGGTCGCCCGAGACCAAGTTCCGCATCTGGTTCGAGATCGAGGCCCACGCCTGCGACGCGCAAGCCGAGCTGGGGGTGATCCCGAAAGAGAACGCCGAAGCCGTGTGGAAGGCCAAGGACGTGGAGTTCGACGTCGACCGCATCGACGAGATCGAGGCGGTGACCAAGCATGACGTGATCGCCTTTCTCACCCACCTGGCCGAACACGTGGGCAGCGAAGAGGCCCGCTTCGTCCACCAGGGCATGACCTCGTCGGACGTGCTCGACACCACGCTGAACGTGCAACTCGTGCGCGCCGCCGACATCCTGCTTGCGGACCTGGACAAGGTTCTGGCGGCGCTGAAGAAACGCGCCTACGAGCACAAGGACACCGTGCGCGTCGGCCGGTCCCACGGCATCCATGCCGAGCCGACCACGATGGGGCTGACCTTTGCCCGGTTCTATGCCGAGATGGACCGCAACAAGAACCGGCTCGAGAAAGCCCGCTGGGAGGTAGCCACCGGCGCGATCTCCGGCGCGGTTGGCACGTTCGCCAATATCGACCCGGCGGTCGAGGAGCATGTCTGCGAGAAGATGGACCTGCGCCCAGAGCCGATCTCGACCCAGGTGATCCCGCGCGACCGTCACGCCATGTTCTTTGCCACCCTCGGGGTGATCGCCTCGTCGATCGAGAACATCGCCATCGAGATCCGCCACATGCAGCGCACCGAGGTGCTGGAGGGCGCGGAATTCTTCTCGATGGGGCAAAAGGGCTCCTCGGCGATGCCGCACAAGAAGAACCCGGTGCTGACCGAGAACCTGACCGGGCTGGCCCGGCTGGTGCGGATGACCGTGATCCCGGCGATGGAGAACGTCGCGCTCTGGCACGAGCGGGACATTTCCCACAGCTCGGTCGAACGCGGCATCGGCCCGGATGCGACCATCACGCTCGACTTCGCGCTGAACCGCCTGGCCGGCGTCGTCGAGAAGATGCTGATCTTCCCCGAGAACATGTTGGACAACATGAACAAGTACCCGGGGCTGGTGATGAGCCAACGGGTACTGCTGGCGCTGACCCAGGCCGGCGTGTCGCGCGAGGATGCCTATGCGATGGTGCAGCGCAACGCGCTCAAGGTCTGGGAGGATCGCGTCGATTTCCGCGAACAGCTGCTGGCCGACAAGGATGTCGTGGCCGCCCTCGGGGTCGATGCCATCAACGAGAAATTCGACATGGGCTATCACACCAAGCACGTGGATACGATTTTCAAACGCGTGTTCGGCGACTGATCGACGCCCTCTCGCGCAGCGCTTCCCGGCGCCGTCCCGCCTGATCGCGGGGCGGCGCTTGTTTTTCTTGGTCGGATCACCGCGCCGGGCTATCTTTACGCTAGGTTCATTTCATTCGGGAGATTTGCCATGCCGATCAAGACAGCCCTTGTCGCCACCGTCCTTGCCCTGTTGCCGGCGCTTTCCTCGGCCATGTGCTCCGATCGGGAACACCAGGCCCAGTCCTGCGCCGCCGGGATGGTTTGGGACAGTGCCCAACAGGCCTGCGTCAAGCAGATCAACAGCTGATCGCGCCCGGGTCGAGCGGGACCGCCGGGTGACCGCCCTTGGGCGGATGCTCCGTTTCGTACGATTTTCATAGGTTTTTGTCCTTTTTCGATCGGAGGTTTCCATGCGCCGCGCCCCAACCCTTTGCCTTGCCCTGATCCTGGCCCTGCCCGGCCTAGGCCTGCCCGGTCCCGCAGAAGCTGCCGGCATGGGCGATAGCAACACCACCCCGCCCAAGCCGACCGAGACCTCGGAGACCTGCGAGGGGGTCCAGGTCTGGGACCCGGAAACCAAGAGTTGCGTCGATCCCAAGGAGGGCGCGCTGGATGCCGACACGCTTTATCGCGCGGTGCGCGAGCTGGCCTATGCCGGCCGCTACCGGGATGCGCAGGGGGTGCTGCGCGCATTGCCGGACCAGTCCGAGGACCGGGTGTTGACCTATTGGGGGTTCACCCACCGCAAGATGGGCGATCGCGTGCTGGCCCGCAGCTTTTACGAAAAGGCGCTCGCGGCCAATCCCGACAACCTTCTGGCGCGGTCCTACATGGGCCAGGGGTTCGTTGCCGATGGCGACACCGACGCCGCCATCGCCCAGTGGCGTGAGATCAAGGCGCGCGGCGGCGATGGCACCTGGGCCGAGGCCGCGCTGCGCGAAGCGATCCGGACCGGATTGACCTACGACTACTGACGCAGGCCGGAGGGGCGTGCTTGAGCGCCCTGCCCCCTGCCCGATGGACAGTCCCGTGGTGCTGACCTAAACCCGGGACATGAGCATTATTTCGCCCGAACCGATCCACCCGGTCCCGACCCCGGGGCATCCCGCATGAACCCGGCCGAGGCGCTGGCGGTGCGCAACAAGGCGATCCTGATGATGATCGGGGCGATCCTGTGCTTTTCGCTGATGGATTCCAGCGTCAAGGCGCTGGCGCCGCGCATGGGCGTGGTCCCGGCGCTCTGGGTGCGCTACGCCGGGCAGATGGCGCTGGTGCTGATCCTCGTGGCGCCGCGCCTGCGCAGCGTCGCGCGCACCCGCTACCCGGTGCTGCAAGTCCTGCGCTCGGTGCTGCTGCTGGGGGCGACGGGCTTCTTTTTCACCGGGCTCAGCCTGATTCCGCTCAGCGACGCGGCGGCGCTGATGTCGGTCAATCCGGTGCTGATCACGCTGGGCGCGGCATTGTTCCTGCGCGAACCTCTCGGCCCGCGCCGCGTTGCCGGGATCGTCGGGGCGATGTGCGGGGCGATGATCGTGATCCGCCCCGGCAGCGATGTCTTCACCGCCGCCGCGCTGCTGCCGCTGGCGGCGGCGGTCTGTTATTCGGGCTATTCGCTGCTGACCCGGCGGGTCGGCCCGGACGAGGACCCCTGGACCTCGCTGTTCTATACCGGTCTTGTGGGGACCTTCCTGCTCAGCTTGATCATCCCGGGCCATTGGCAGACACCGGACGGCCCGGCGCTGTTGCTGATCCTCTCGATCGCCTGTTTCGGCACCATCGGGCAGATGTTCCTGATCCGCGCCTTTTCGTCCGGCGAGGCGGCGATGCTGGCGCCCTATGCCTATACCGGGCTGATCTTTGCCGCGGTCTGGGGGATGCTGTTCTTTGCCGAATGGCCCGATCTCTGGACCGTCCTCGGTGCGCTTGTGATCGCGCTGGCCGGTATCTATGTGTGGTACCGCGAAACCTTTCGCCGCTGACGCCTATCCCGGACCCCTCGAATGCCTGCAGATCCCTCTACCCTGTCGTTTTCCGACCGCGTCGGATATTTTGCCAGCAACCTCGTGCTGCGCGGGTTGATCGGGGCGTTCCGCGCGATCCCCTATCGCTGGCGGGTGCCGGCAATGGGCTGGCTGGTCGGCCGGCTGGCGCCGCTGGTGGGCTTCAGCCGCCGCGTCCGCGACAACCTCAAGCTGGTCATGCCCGAGATGCCCGAAGCCGAGGTGCGCCGGATGTGCCGTGCGGTGCCCGACAACGCCGGGCGCACCCTGATGGAGCTTTATTCCGGCGCCCCCTTCATCGCGCGCGCCCGCCGCGCCCCGGTCACCGGCCCGGGGCTGGCTGCGCTGGAGATCGCCCGTGAACAGGGTCGGCCGGTGGTCCTGATCACCGCGCATTTCGGAAATTACGACGCCGCCCGCGCCAACCTGATCGCGCGGGGTTTCCAGATGGGCGCGCTCTATCGCCGGATGGCGAACCCCTATTTCAACGCGCATTACGTGCAGACCATCTCGGCCGTCGGGACACCGATGTTCGAGCAGGGCCGGCGCGGCATGGTACAACTGGTCCGGCATCTGAAACAGGGTGGGATCATCGCCATCGTCGGAGACCTCCACGCCCATGATGGCATCGACATGGAGTTCTTCGGCAAGCCTGCGGTGACCTCGCTGGTGCCCGCCGAACTGGCGCTGAAATACGATGCAGCCTTGATCCCGGTCTACGCGGTGCGCCAGCCCAACGGGCTCGATTTCGAGATCGTGATGCAGGATGAGATCCCCCATGGGGACGCAAAGGGCATGACCGAAACGGTCAACGCCGGGCTGGAGGCGCTGGTGCGCCAACATATGGACCAATGGTTCTGGATTCACCGACGGTGGAAGCCGCTGGTCAAGGCAGATCCGCGCAAGCCGGACTGAGGTCGTCCGCGCGTTGGGCGCGCAATCGTCCGGGACCGGTTCGCGTCATTCCACCCGCACGGCCGCCAGGATCGGGCCATAGCCCGCCCGCTGGACCAGCACGGCAGCGCGCTGCTCGTCCGCCGGTGCCTCGATTTCCAGCCGCAGCGGCGTGCTGCCGTCCCATTGCCCCAGCACCTGCCAGCCCTCGACCACATTGGCATAATCAAGGGTGCGCCCGGCATTCTCGCCCGTGGTGATTTCCACCCGGCGCAGCGGCGCATAACGCACCAGAACGACGTCCAGAGGCCCCGTCACCGGTGCGCCGGCGGAACGGACATCAACCCCCGGCCCGGCGCCCTCATCGACAATCGACAGCGAGATCACCGGCGGATCCTGCATGTGCTGCAGGATCAGCTCGGCCAGTTTCATGCTGCGGGCGCCGACAACGCTTTGTTGCCCCATCACGATCATCTGCGGGGTAAACACCATGTCGCGCCCCGCCGCGCGGGCATAGCCCCGTTGCCGCACGGTATGGGCGGGGAGCGCAAAGGAATCCGCCCAGCCGATGTAATCCCAGTAATCCACGTGCAGCGCCAGCGGCAGCACATCGTCGCGCTCGGCCAGTTCGCGCAACAGCGCATCGGCCGGTGGACAGGAGGAGCAGCCCTGCGAGGTGAACAGTTCGACCACGACGGGTCCGCTGTCCTGCGCGGCGACCGGAGCCGCCAGCGCCGCCCAAATCGCGGTCGCGACTCCGGCAAGGCCCAACAAGCTGAGATGTTTCATTCGACCCGCCTATCCCCTCGTCTACCGGCTCAGGCTTAGCCGCTGGGGCCTGCAATAACCAATCAATGTTTCTTGAGAGCGGCGCGATGGCGCGATTGGCGCAATTTCTGTGTGCAATGGTATACAAAATCGCCGCACCTTGACGATCTCTATTGAATGCAGCGCCCCGCTGATGCAGAAGGCGCCCAGCGAATTCCTGTGATCCACGACTCTCTGAGGAGGCCAACATGCCCATCACCGTCGGACAGGACACAGCCAAGACACGCAAGACGCTTAGCGTGAATGGCCAGTCCGTTTCCTATTACTCCATCCCCGCCGCCACCGAGGCCGGTCTCGGCGATTTCTCCAAGCTGCCCGCCGCGCTCAAGGTGGTGCTGGAGAACATGCTGCGCTTCGAGGATGGCAAGACCGTCAGCGTGGACGACATCAAGGCCTTTGCCGACTGGGCGAAGAAGGGCGGCAAGAACCCGCGCGAGATCGCCTATCGTCCGGCCCGCGTGCTGATGCAGGATTTCACCGGCGTTCCCGCCGTGGTCGACCTGGCCGCGATGCGCGACGGCATCAAGGCGCTGGGCGGTGACGCGCAGAAGATCAACCCGCTGAACCCGGTCGACCTGGTCATCGACCACTCGGTCATGATCGACGAGTTCGGCAATCCGCGCGCCTTCCAGATGAACGTGGACCGCGAGTATGAGCGGAACATGGAACGCTACCAGTTCCTGAAATGGGGCCAGGGCGCGTTCAACAACTTCCGCGTCGTGCCGCCGGGAACCGGCATCTGCCACCAGGTGAACCTGGAATACCTGGCCCAGACCGTCTGGACCGACACCGACCAGAGCGGTGAAGAAGTGGCCTATCCCGACACGCTGGTCGGCACCGACAGCCACACCACCATGGTCAACGGCATGGCCGTTCTGGGCTGGGGCGTTGGCGGCATCGAGGCCGAGGCGGCGATGCTGGGCCAGCCGATCTCGATGCTGATCCCCGAGGTCGTCGGCTTCAAGCTGACCGGCGAGATGCTCGAGGGCACCACCGGTACCGACCTGGTGCTGAAGGTCGTGGAACTGCTGCGCGCCAAGGGCGTGGTGGGCAAGTTCGTCGAATTCTACGGCCCCGGCCTCGACAACCTGCCGCTGGCCGACCGTGCCACCATCGCCAACATGGCCCCCGAATACGGCGCCACCTGCGGGTTCTTCCCGATCGACGGCGAGACCCTGCGCTACATGCGTCAGACCGGCCGGGACGAGGACCGTATCGCGCTGGTCGAGGCCTATGCCAAGGAGAACGGGTTCTGGCGCACGGCGGATTACGATCCGGTCTATACCGACACGCTGGAGTTGGACATGGGCACCATCGTGCCGGCGATCTCCGGCCCGAAACGCCCGCAGGACTATACCCCGCTGACGCAATCGGCCGATGCCTTCTACAAGGTGGTCTGCGACTATCGCGGCGTGGATTGCACCGACGCGGCCAGCGACATGGCCGCCGAGGGCGACACGCTCACCGCGAACAACGACGTGCGCAAGACCATCGAGGTCGAGGGTGAAGAGTACACGCTGCGCGACGGCTCGGTGGTAATTGCCTCGATCACCTCCTGCACCAACACCTCGAACCCCTACGTGATGATCGGCGCCGGGCTGGTGGCGCGCAAGGCACGCGCGCTGGGCCTGACCCGCAAGCCCTGGGTCAAGACCTCGCTCGCGCCCGGTTCGCAAGTCGTCTCGGAATACCTGGCGGCCGCCAACCTGCAAGAGGACCTGGACGCCATCGGCTTCAACCTCGTGGGCTATGGCTGCACCACCTGCATCGGCAACTCCGGCCCGATCCAGAAAGAACTGTCCGAGGCCATCGCCAAGGGCGACCTGGTCGCCACCTCGGTACTGTCGGGCAACCGCAACTTCGAAGGGCGCATCAGCCCCGACGTGCGCGCCAACTACCTCGCCTCGCCGCCGCTGGTGGTGGCCTATGCCATCGCGGGCGACATGAACATCGACCTGACGTCCGAGCCGCTGGGCCAGGACAAGGACGGCAACGACGTCTATCTCAAGGATATCTGGCCGACCAACAAGGAGGTCGCCGACCTGGTGCACGAGACCGTGACCCGCGAGGCGTTCCAGTCCAAGTACGCGGACGTGTTCAAGGGCGACGAGAAGTGGCAGGCGGTCGAGACCACCGAGGCCGAAACCTATGACTGGCCGCCGACCTCGACCTATATCCAGAACCCGCCCTACTTCCAGGGCATGGGCACCGAGCCGGGCACCATCACCAATATCGAGGGCGCCAAGCCGCTGTTGATCCTCGGCGACATGGTCACCACCGACCACATCTCGCCGGCCGGCTCCTTTGCCACCACCTCGCCGGCGGGCAAGTACCTGCTCGACCGCCAGGTGCAGCCGCGCGAGTTCAACTCCTACGGCTCGCGCCGGGGCAACCACGAGATCATGATGCGCGGCACCTTTGCCAACATCCGCATCAGGAACGAGATGCTGGACGGTGTCGAGGGCGGCTATACCAAGGGCCCCGATGGCGAGCAGACCTCGATCTTTGACGCTGCGATGGCCTATCAGGACGCCGGCACGCCGCTGGTGGTCTTCGGTGGCGAACAGTATGGCGCGGGCTCCTCGCGCGACTGGGCGGCCAAGGGCACGGCACTGCTGGGGGTCAAGGCGGTCATCGCCGAGAGCTTCGAGCGCATCCACCGCTCCAACCTGGTGGGCATGGGCGTGATCCCGTTCGAGTTCACCGCCGGCGAGACGCGCAAGTCGCTCAAGCTGACCGGTGACGAGACCGTGGCGATCTCGGGCCTCGACACCATCGAGCCGCTGCAGGAGGTGCCCTGCACCATCACCTATGCAGACGGGACCGAGAAGACGATCCAGATCAAGTGCCGGATCGATACCGCCATCGAGATCGAATACATCGAACACGGCGGCGTTCTGCATTACGTGCTGCGGAACCTGGCCAAGTCGTAAGACGGGCCAGCACCGGAAACAGGAAAGCCCCGCCAATGGCGGGGCTTTTTCTTTGAGCGGGCGCGAGAGGGGCCGCGCCGGACCGAGGCTCAGGCCGCCGCGTCCAGCGCCGCCTTTGCCTTTTCCTCGTACTCCATCACCGGCACCGTGCCGATCCGCGCGGTCACCCGCGCCACCCAGTCGCGCACCGCCGCGTTGTCCGGCGTCAGTTGGGGGGCCCATTGAAACGCCGAGGCCATGATCAGGTCGGCGATGGTGAATCTCTCTCCCATCAGGAAGGGGGCATCGCCCAGCCCCGACTCGATCTGCGCGCCGACCTCGCTCAGCGAGCGGAAGGCACTCGCAAAGGCCGGGTGCGTCGCGCCGGAAAAGGCACAGACCATCGCCGGCTCCACCACCCCGCCGTAGTAACACATCCACGACAGGAACCTGCCGCGCCCCGGCTGCCCCGGCGCGACGCCCAGCGGATAACCGTGGATTTCGTCGAGATAGAGCATGATGGCATTCGATTCGCGGATCGCCTCGCCGTCGTCGCCGATCAGGAAGGGCACCTTGCCCTCGGGATGCGGGTTGGCCTCGTCGTGGTGGCCGGAGCCGTCCTGCCGGCGGACCACGACCGGGCGCACGTCGACCGCGTCGAGCCGGTCCGTCAGCATGAGCTGGGTGATGATCCGCGTCGAGCGGCTGAGGGGGGAATGATAAAGGGTCGGCATCCGATTGGCCTCCGCGACTGGTTTCGATGATCCGGGTATGCCATGGTCCTCCTGACAGTTTCCGTCATGAGGGATGAGGCAGGATCGCGCCATGGCCAAGACCGACCGCCTGTTCCGCCTGCTGCACCTGATCCGGGGGTTGACGCCGCCGGTCACCGCCGCGCGCCTGGCCGCGGCGATGGAAGTGTCGGAGCGCACGATCTACCGCGATATCGAGGCGTTGCGCGCCGCCGGCGCAAGGATCGAGGGCGCCGCCGGGTTGGGCTATACCATGACCGAGGACCCGGCCCTGCCGCCGCAGACCTTCACCCAGTTGGAGATCGAGGCGCTCGTGCTGGGACTGTCGGAGGTGCAAGCGCGCGGCGACGCGGCCCTGGGGGACGCGGCGGCGGATGCGCTGACCAAGATCACCGCCACCCTGCCCGAGCGCCAGCAGCGCCACGCGGTGCAGGCGATCACCCTTGTGCACCGCTTCGCACAGCCCCACGCCCCCGCTGTCGACATGACGCTGCTGCGTGAGGCGAGCTGGGCCGAGGAGGCGCTGGAGATCACCTATCGCGACAACACCGGCGTGGTGAGCACGCGGCGCATCTACCCGCTGGCGCTGGCCTATCTGGACAACGTGGTGATGCTGCTGGGCTGGTGCTGCCTGCGGCAGGATTTCCGGCAGTTCAAGGTCGGCTCGATCCTCGCGGCCCGGCGCAGCGGCGATAGCTTCCGGCCAAACCGCGTGCCGCTATTGCGGCAATTCGCGGCCCGGCTGCAGGCCCGCCGACATGATATGGCGCAGCGCGATTGACCACGGCCACCGCTGGCGGGCCTATCGGGACCGGGACACCAATACGGTTGCGGGGCCTGCCCCCTACTCCGCCTTTGCCGCCGCGTCCAGCAGCGGGCGCAGACGGGTTTCGATCACCCGCTGGGTCACCGGGCCGGCAAAGCGCATCAGGATGGTGCCCTCACCGTCGATCACATAGGTCTCGGGCACCCCGTAGACGCCCCAGTTCAGCGCCATGCGCCCCTGTGCGTCGCTGCCGATGGCGGCATAGGGGTCGCCCAGGTCATCGAGGAACTTGCGGCCGTTCCCGGGCTTGTCCTTGTAGTTCACCCCGAGGATCGTGATCCCCTCCTCGGTCAGCGCGGTCAGGTTGGGGTGCTCGACCCGGCAGGGCGCGCACCAGCTGGCCCAGAAGTTGACCAGCTTGACCTTGCCGTCGCGCAGGGCGGCATCATCGAACCTGTCGCGGCCCGGAAAGCCGGTCAACTGAACCGGCGGCGCCGGCTGTCCGACCAGCGCCGAAGGCAGTTCCTGGGGATTCTCGCGGAACATGCCGACAGCGGCCAGCGCCACGAAGCCAGCGAAGATCACCGGCGGGATGATCATCAGCGGCGAGATCTTCTTAGCCATTCCGGCGCATCCTTTCTTCCATCTCCTGCATCTCGCGGCGCAGCCGGCGACCGCGCCACAGGCTGAGCGCCACCAGCACCGCCAGCAACAGGATCGAGGCCGCATAGGCCGAAAGCACCGTGTCGGCGTATTTCCCCAGGTCCGGCATCATGCCCCTGCCCTCTCTCTTGCCTGCAGCGCCCGGATCCGGCGCGCGCGAATCTCGGTCCCGGTGCGGTAGAACACCAGCGCGATGAACAACAGCACGAAGCCCGCGATACAGACCAGCAGCGGCAGGTAGAAGACGTCGGCCACATTTTCCTCGGCGTCCATGCTCAGCGAGGCGCCCTGGTGCAGCCCCTGGTTCCAGAAGTTCACCGCGTAGCGGCTGAGCACCGCAAAGACCGAACCGACAAGGCAGAGCACCCCGGTCAGGTCGGCGGCGGTGTCGGGATCCTCGATCGCCGTCCACAAGGCCATGTAGCCCAGGTAGAACAGGAACAGAATCAGGAACGAGGTCAGTCGCGGATCCCAGGCCCACCAGGTGCCCCACATCGGCTGGCCCCAGATGGCGCCGGTGACCAGCGCGATCAGTGTCATCACCGCGCCCACCGGCCCGGCGGCGCGGGCGGCCAGCGCGCTGACGTGGTGGCGGCGCACCAGCCAGATCAGCGAGGCGACCAGCATCATCATCCATGCGTTGATCGCCATCAGCGCCGAGGGCACGTGCAGGTAGATGATCTTGACGGTCGATCCCTGCCGGTAATCGTCCGGCGTGAAGAAAAAGCCCCAGGTCAGCCCGACCACGAGGCAGGCCAGCGACGCGGTCCACAGGAACGGCATCAGCCGTTCCGTGGTGGCCAGGAACTTCTTGGGGTTGGCATAGGACCACAGCGAGCTGTTCTTTTCGATCTGCGTCATGGGCGTTATCTAGGGCCTCCTCCGGGCGAACTCAATTCTTTCGGCTCAGCGCAGGTTGACGCGCAGAACCGCGGCGCTGGCGAACGGCAGCAGCGCCAGCGCGCCGGCGCTGATCCCGGCCAGCATCAGCAGCGGTGTCGCGGTCTCCATCCCCACCGCGCCGCGTCGCGCCACCTCGGCACCGAAGATCAGCGTCGGCACGTAGAGCGGCAGCACCAGCAGCGACAACAGCAGCCCGCCCCGCTTGAGCCCGACGGTCAGCGCCGCGCCGAAGGTGCCGATCACGCTGAACGCCGGGGTGCCCAGGGCCAGCGAGACCAGCAGCCAGAGATACCCCGGACCGGGCAGGTTCAACAGCACTCCCAGCACCGGTGCGGCCAGCACCAGCGGCAACCCGGTGGTGATCCAATGCGCCAGCGCCTTGATGGTCACCGTGGCCTCCAACGGCAGCGGCGCGGTGGCCAGCAGATCGAGCGAGCCATCCTCCCAGTCCAGCGCCAGCAGCCGATCCAGCGACAGCAGGCAGGCCAGCAGCGCCCCCAGCCACAGCACACCCGGCGCGATGGTGGCGAGCAGCGCCGATTGCGGCCCCACCGCGAAAGGCACCAGCACGGTCACGATCAGGAAGAACGCCAGCCCGAGGCCGAAACCGCCACCGGCCCGGATCGCCAGCCTCAGGTCGCGCAGCAGCAGCGCGATCATAGAAAGGCCTCGTCAAAGGCGTCGGTCCCGGCGGTTTTCGCCAGGTCGGCCCGGAACGGGGAAACGTCCAGCACCTCGGCCTCGAGCCCAAGGTCGATATGGGTGGCGATCAGCGCGCTGCCGCCCCAGGCCAGGTGGGCGCGCACCGCATCCGCGAACATGGCGACCGCGCGGGTATCGAGCGAGACGGTCGGTTCGTCCAGTACCCAGACCGGGCGCCCCGTGACCAGCAGCCGCGCCAGCCCCAGCCGCCGTTTCTGCCCGGCCGAGAGGCTGCCGGCGGGACGGTCGGTCAGCGCGGTCAGGTCAAAGGCCTCCAGCGCCGGCTGGATGCCGCCCGCCCCGAACACCCGGGCCCAGAACCGCAGGTTCTCGGCCACCGACAGGGTCGGCTTGATGCCGTCGGCATGGGCGGCATAGGCGATGCGATCCTCGGCGCCGGTGATGGTGCCCGCGACCGGCGGTTGCAGCCCGGCAATGGTGCGCAACAGCGTCGTCTTGCCGATCCCGTTCGGCCCGCGCAGGATCAGCGCGCGCCCGGGTTCGAGCACGAAACCCAGTCCGGCCAGAACCGGCACGCCGCCACGGGCAATGGTCAGATCGGAAACGGTCAAATCCATGCCGACCCGCTTAGCGCATTGCGCAGGCCGGAAAAAGGCGCATTCCGCCACAGGGACAGGCGGCCCGGCGGCGCGTTACACCGGCAGCAGCGCCAGTGCCACGCGGCGCCCCTCGGAGACCAGCACGTTATAGGTGCGGCAGGCGGCGGGCGAGGCCATGACCTCGACCCCGATGCCGGCCTCTTCCAGCGCCTTGCGCAGGGGCGCGGGGATATGGGCGATCTCTGCCCCGGTGCCGACGAAGAGCACGTCGATATGTCCGGCCAGGGCCAGCAACGGCGCCTCTTCCTCGAGCCCCAGCCAGGGCCGTGTGCCGCCCATGCCGGTCAGCACCGGCCCCTCATGGACCTGACCGCCGATGCGGAAAAAGCCGGGGCCATAGCCCTCGACCGGGACGGCATCGCCGAAGTCGGTTTCATTCAGATGCATCTGTCACTCCCAGATCGGCAGCCCGGACAGGGCCGAGACCGCGATGATCGAATAGGCCACCGCGCGATAAACCCGGTCCAGCCCGGGGCGGAAAATCGCAGCGCCGGCAAGGTTGCCCAACAGGTTCGGCAGCGCTAGCGCCATTCCCAGTGCCACCGGGACCAGGATCAGCCTGTCCTGGACCGCGAGCAGGCCCAAAAGCACGATGTCGAAGAAAAACAGATAGGACATGATCGAGGCGCGGACAACCGGCACCGGGTTCGGGCTCGCCATGTAGAGCAGGATCACCGGCGGCCCCGGCATCGCCGCCAGCCCGCCGAGAAAGCCCGCCAGACCGCCGGTGCCCAGCACCATTCGTGGGCCCAGCGTGCCCCGGTAGCGCACCCCGGCGATCAGGCAGGCCAGCATCGCCAGCGACAGCAGCGACACGCCGGTGCGAAACAGCTCGGGCGCGATCATGCTCAGCGCCCAGAGACCCAGCGGCAACACCAAGAGTGTCGCCCCGACCAGCCGCAGCAGGTCGCCCCGGTCGGAGCGGCGCAGCGCGGCGGGAATATTGGGGATCGGACCCAGCAGGTCCATCGCCGAGATCGCGATCAGCGCCGAAAGCGGCGGCAGCACCTGCGCCGCCACGGGCACGAAGACGAGGCCAGCGCCGAAGCCGGCAAAGCCGCGCACCATGCCCGCAACGAAGGCCGCCAGCGCCAGCCAGCCCAGCCCCGGCGTTGCCAGGGCCGAGACAAGCGCGTCAGGCGTCCACGTTGGCAAACTGGTTCCCGGCGTTCTTCGGATCCGGCTTGGACCAGTCACGCTTGACGCCGAGGAACAGCAGGATCGCCGAGGCCACGAAGACCGAGGAATAGGTGCCCACGATCACGCCCCAGATCATCGCGAAGACAAAGCCGCGGATCACGTCGCCGCCCAGAACGAACAGCGCGATCAGCGCCAGCAGGGTGGTGACCGAGGTCATCAGCGTCCGGCTGAGGGTCTCGTTGATCGAGATGTTCATCACATCCTTCAGCGGCTTCTGCTTGTACTTGCGCAGGTTCTCGCGGACGCGGTCGAACACCACCACCGTATCGTTCAGCGAATAGCCGACGATGGTCAGCAGCGCCGCGATGATCGCCAGGTCGAACTTGATCTGCAGCTCGGAAAAGATGCCGATGGTCAGCAGCACGTCATGCACCAGCGCCACCACGGCCCCCAGCGCGAACTGCCATTCAAAGCGCATCCAGATATAGATCAGCACCGCGCCGATCGCCAGGACCACCGCCAGCGCGGCGGTCTGCACCAGCTCGCCCGAGACCTTGGGCCCGACGGATTCGACCGAGACGAACTTGATATCCGGAACCACGGCCTGCAGCGCGCCCTCGACGCTCTGCACCGTCTCGGCATTGATCGCCTCTTCGTCGTCCTGCGCCTGGATGCGGATCATCGCCACGTGCTGATCGGCACGAAAACCGGGGTCGAACACCTCGGAAATCAGCACATCACCCAGCCCCAGCGGCGTGATCGCATCGCGATAGACGCCGACATCCAGGTTGGTGGCGCTCTCGGTGCGGATGGTGGTGCCGCCCCGGAAGTCGATGCCATAGTTCAGCCCGCGCAGCGCGAAGGAGCCGAAGGCCATGAGCATCAGCAGCCCGGAGAGGCCCAGCCAGAGCTTCCACCGGTTGAAGAAATCGAACGAGGTTTGCTCGGGAACCAGTCGCAGTCGCATCTTATACCTCGATCGTTTTGGGGCGGCGGCGTTCAAACCAGATCACGATCAGCAGCCGGGTCACGTAGATCGCCGTAAAGACCGAGGTGATCAGACCAAGGCCAAGGGTGATGGCGAACCCGCGCACCGGGCCGGAGCCGATGGCGAACAGGATCACCGCGGTGATGAAGGTGGTGATATTGGCGTCGAGGATCGCGCTGAGCGCCTTTTCATAGCCCAGTTCGATGGCGCGGCTGGGGCCCTTGGCGGTTTTCAGCTCTTCCCGGATCCGCTCGAAGATCAGCACGTTGGCGTCCACCGCCATGCCGACGGTCAGGACGATCCCGGCGATCCCCGGAAGGGTCAGCGTGGCCCCGATCAGCGACAGCAGGCCAAAGATCAGCCCGACGTTCAGGATCAGCGCGATATTGGCGAACAGGCCGAACAGCCCGTAGCTCAGCGCCATGAACACCAGCACCCCGACGAAGGCGACCCCGGTGGCCAGCTTGCCGGCCTCGATGCTGTCGGCGCCGAGTTCCGGGCCGATGGTGCGCTCTTCGAGGAAGTCCAGCCCTGCCGGCAATGCGCCCGCGCGCAGCAGCACGGCCAGGTTGGTGCTCTCCTCGACGGTGAACTGGCCGGTGATGATTCCCGAGCCGCCGGGAATGTGGCTCTGGATCACCGGGGCGCTGATCACCTCGTCATCGAGCACGATCGCAAAGGGCGAGCCGATGTTGTCGCGGGTGTAATCGCCGAACTTGCGCGCGCCGGAGGTGTTGAAGCGGAAGCTGACCGCCGGTCGCCCGTTCTGGTCAAAGCTGGGCTGGGCGTCGACCAGTTCCTCGCCGGTGACGACGGGGGCAGCCTCGACGGTGTAATAGACTCCCTCTTCGTCGATCGACGGCAGGATCTTGTTGCCGACGCCGGCGTTGGCATCCGGGTCCGAGCCGCGTCCGACCACCGGGTTGAAGGTCAGCTGCGCGGTGGTGCCGATGATCGCCTTGAGTTCCGCCGCGCTGCCGATGCCGGGCACCTGGATCAGGATCCGGTCTGAGCCCTGGCGCAGGATCGTGGGTTCGCGGGTGCCGACCTCGTCGATGCGGCGGCGGACGATCTCCAGCGCCTGTTTCACCGTGCGATCGTCGGAGGCGAGTTTCTCGGCATCCGACAGGGTGACGACGATCTCTCCATCGTCGCCACTGACAACGATATCGGTTGAACCCGCACCGCTAAGTGATTGAATAGGCCGGGCCAATCCGCGCACGACCTCGACCGCGCGGGCCATGTTCTCGGGCTGGCTGATGCGAATGCGCAGCTCGTCCGGGGGCGAGGGTTGCAGGCGGATGGTGCCGATGGTGGCGCGTTCGGGGCGCAGGGCGTCGCGGATCTCGGGCCACATCGCCTGCATCCGGCTTTCATAGACGTCGCCCACCCGGACCTCGGCCAGCAGATGCGCGCCGCCGCGCAGGTCGAGCCCGAGGTTGACCAGAGACGACGGCAGGAAGGACGGCCACTGGCCAGCCTGCGCCTCGAGTTCGGGGGTGGAAATCCCGGTCTCGAGCACCGCGCGGGCGTCGTTGGATTGCTCCACCCTGTTGTAGAACGCGTTCGGCAGGGCGAGGAACAGACCCGCCGCGCAAAGCAGCCAGATCAGCACCCGCTTCCAAAGATCGAATTGCAGCATTACCCTGCCTTTTCAGTGGGTTACAAGGTCAGCTTCAGCTTGCCGGTTCGGTCTTGCTGGTCACCTGGGCGATGGTCGACTTGACGACGCGGACCTTGACGCCCTCGGCCAGTTCGACCTCGACCTCGTTGTCGTCCTTGACCTTGCTGACCTTGCCGATCAGCCCGCCCTGGGTGACGATCTGGTCGCCGCGCCGCACCGCCGCGACCATGGCCTGGTGTTCCTTGACCTTTTTCTGCTGGGGACGGATCAGCAGGAAATACATGATCGCGAAGATCAGGATGAGCGGGAGAAACTGGCCGATTGCGCCTGCGTCCATGGGGGAATCCTTCGGTAAGCTGAGGCGGGGCAGCCCCCGCGGTTTGGCGGGAACCTATGCGGTGGCCCCCGGGTTTGCAAGGCGGCGAATTGGGGAGTTCGGGCGTTGTTTCGTAGGGTTTCGGCCGGTCCGACCGGGGCGGATTCCGCCCGATCGGGGAGTCCGACGCCGATTTCGTACGATCCGGTTGGATTCGGGGGGGATTAGGCCGGAACGCAACGCCCGGTCCCCGGGCAACGCCGTCCTCACTGCGCCTTCTTCCTGGGAGAGGTTGGTGCCCTGCCCGTCCGACGGTTCGCCCCGCCCCGTTGCACCTTTATCGGGCGTTGCGCCGCTTGCGCCTGTCATCCCCGCGCAGGCGGGGATCTGGTGGCGACATCAGCTTTGGGAGGCCCCCCGCTTTCGCGGGGGTGACAGGGACATGGGGCATCGCGGGGATGCGCGGGCGCCACAGGCCATGCCACCGCGACGGCGGGGCATGTTCCCCCTGCCCGCGCTTTGCGGCATAACCCGGCCAGACCGATTCACCCCGAGGGAGCGACCCCCATGCATGACATCCGTGCGATCCGCGAAAACCCGCAGGCGTTCGACGCCGCCCTGGCCCGCCGGGGGGATGCGCCGATGTCCTCCGAGCTGTTGTCGGTGGACGAGGCGCGGCGCGCCAAGATCCTGGCCGCAGAGACCGCGCAGGCCGAGCAGAACAAGGCCGCCAAGGCGATCGGCGCAGCCAAGGCCAAGGGCGACGAGGCCGAGTTCGAGCGGCTGCGCGCCGAGGTCTCGGAGAAGAAATCGGAAGTCACCGCGATGCAGGCCGAGGCCAAGGCACTGGACGCGAAACTGACCGACATGCTGGCGCGCATTCCCAACCTGCCGGCCGAGGACGTGCCCGAGGGCGAGGACGAGAATGACAACGTCGAGGTGCACCGCTGGGGCACACCGCGCGAGATGGATTTCGCGCCGAAGGAACATTTCGAGATTGCAGGCGTGCTGCCGGGGATGGATTTCGAGACCGGCGCCAAGATCAGTGGCGCGCGTTTCGTGGTGCTGCGCGGCGCGGTGGCGCGGATTCACCGGGCCCTGGCGCAGTTCATGCTGGATACCCACGTGGACGAGAACGGGCTGACCGAGACCCAGACCCCGGTACTGGTACGCGACGAGGCGATGTATGGCACCGACAAGCTGCCGAAGTTCGGCGAGGACAGCTACCAGACCACCAACGGCTGGTGGCTGATCCCGACGTCGGAAGTGACGCTGACCTACTCGGTCTCGGGCGAGGTGTTGGGCGAGGCTGAATTGCCGATCCGGATGACGGCGCATACCCAGTGTTTCCGCAGCGAGGCGGGCAGCGCCGGCAAGGATACCTCGGGCATGTTGCGCCAGCACCAGTTCGAGAAGGTCGAGATGGTCTCGATCACCCACCCGGACGAGAGCGACGCGGAACAGAAACGCATGTTGCGCTGTGCCGAGGGGCTGCTGGAGAAGCTGGGGGTGCCCTATCGCACCGTGATCCTGTGCACCGGCGACATGGGGTTCGGCGCGCGCCGCACCTTTGACATCGAGGCCTGGCTGCCCGGGCAGGATACCTATCGCGAGATTTCCAGCGTCTCGACCACCGGCGATTTCCAGGCCCGGCGGATGAACGCGCGGTTCAAGCCCGCGGATGGCGGCAAGCCCGCGTTCGTGCATACGCTGAACGGCTCGGGGCTGGCGGTGGGGCGCTGCCTGATCGCGGTGCTGGAGAACGGGCAGAACGCCGATGGCTCGGTCACCCTGCCCGAGGTGCTGGCGCCCTACCTCGGTGGCAAGACCACGCTGACCGCCGAGGGCACGCTGGCCTGATCGACGGCACCGGGACTAGAAACGGGACAAGACAGGGGAAAGGGCGGTGGATCAGCCGTCCTTTTTCTTTTTCTTGCCCTTCTTGGATTTTTTCGACTTCTTGGTGTCTTTTGCCTTTTTGGCGTCCTTTCCCTTGAGCTTGGCCTTTCTCGCCTTCTCCTTGGCTTTTTTCTTGGCCTTGGCGAATTCCTCGGCCAGCGCCTCGGCCTTTTTCTTGGCCTTGGCCGCCTTGGCCTTTGCCTTGGCCTTCTTGCTGTCGGCGATGGCCTCCGGGGTCGGTTCCGGGTCAGCGGCGATGGGTGCGGCGGGGGTCGCGGCCGGTTGTGCAGCGGACGGTTTCGCGGCGGGCTTGGCGGTGGCGGGCTTGGCGCGAGACGGCGTTTTGCGCGCAGGCGGTTTGGCCACGGCGGCGCGCTTGGCGGGCGTGGCCGGACCCGGGGCGGCGGTCGCGGCGGTCTGGATGGCCCGGGCGGCGGCGATCATCGCGGCGGCGCGTTGCGGGCCGATCTTGCGCACCGCGACGAGGTCTTCGACCTTGGCCTCGGCCAGCGCTTCGGGCGTGGCGATGCCCTGGTCGGTCAGGGTGCGGGCCAGGGCCGGGCCGATGCCGCGAATGTCGGTGAGCTGGGTCATTCTTTCTCCTTCTGTCTCCCGGGGGGTGGGCAACAACTGACGGGGCTCCGCCGGCAACCGGCGGAGGTGGCGTGAAGCCTAGCGCAGAGCCGGCCCGAATGTATATACAAAAAATATACGGAATGCGCCGCTGCGGCAGTGCGGCGCATCGCCCGGATCAGGCGGCCCGCCTAGCCCGCCGTGGCGCGGGGACCCTGCGCACGCAGCCTGGCGCCGCGGCCCGGGAAGGGCACCAGGCGTTTGGCTTCCTCGTCCCAGAGCTTGAGCCGCAGCGCCGCCACGGCCTCGGGGAACCTGATCCGGCGCGGGGCGTATTCCGGCGGCAGGTTGTAGTGGCAGGCGCGCAGCCGATAGGACGGGATGCGGGCGTTGAAATGGTGGATGTCATGCAGGGTGATGCAGGCCACCGCCAGGTCGAAGGCCCAGCCGAAGTCCAATGCCGAGGAGCCCTGCAGCGCCGCGAGTTGCGGATCGAGGTCGGGGCGGCGGTCCCAGTAGGTATCCTCGAAATTATGCTGCAGGTAGACGAGGAACACCCCGATCATGCCGCCCAGCAGCGAGAAGGCGAAATAGACGCCAAGGCCGGTCCAGCCCGACAGCGCGAAGATCAGCCCGACCCAGGCCAGCACCGCGAGGTTGTGCAGCAGCACCCCCCTGACCCCGAACCGGGTGGTGTTCTTGGGCCAGCGGTAGCGGATGAAATAGGTAAAGAGCGCGCCCAGCGGCACCAGGATGAAGGGGTTGCGATAGAGACGGTATTGCAACCGCGTCCAGAACCCCGCCGCGTTCCATTCGCGCAGGGTCATGGTGTGGATCTCGCCGGTTTCGCGGTGCTCGAGGTTGCCGATGCCGGAATGGTGGAGGTTGTGGTTCTGCTTCATCACCTCGAAGGGGGCGAAGGTGAAGGGCGACAGGCCATGGCCGGCCCATTCGTTCTGGGCCCGGGTCTCGAACAGGGAATGGTGGCCGCAATCGTGTTGCAGCACGTAGAGCCGCACCGCCGAAAAGGCATGCACCACGCCGGCAGGGATCAGAACGTACCATTGCGCCACATGGGCGATCGCCAGGTAGAGCGAGGCGAAATAGACCGCGAAGGTGCCGAAATAGCTGAGCGCGGCCAGGCGGTTGTCCTGCCTGGCGTATTGTCTGGTGTAAGCCCTGAGATCCATCTCTGTCCCCATGCGTTGTCGTCGAACGGCCCCCATCAGGTAGGCACCCACGCCACGCGCGCAAGTCCGCCCGCGCCGTCATCCTATGATAACGCGGGTTTATGACGAAATCACCACCTTCGCCCCGTCATTTGCAGATCGGCAACTCCAGCGGTGGTTGTTTCGGCAGCGATTGCCGCCACTCGTTGATGATCGGCTGGAGGGTTCTTTTGGGCCAGAATCTCGGTGCGCGGATCGCCTTGAGGCAGGCCGCGTTCCAGTAGAGTCCGGCGCGGGCCAGCGACCGGCCCTTTTTCACCACCTTTGCGACCGCGTCGATGTCACCGCCCTCCGGGTAGATGTAGAGCGTCGTCGGGTTTCCCTCGACCCGCGCGAGGATCTCGCGGGCCTCCGGGGGCGACCAGGTGGTGCAGCCGTTGCTGCGGCCGCCGGTGTAGTTCACCAGCCGTCCGAAGGGGACATAGCCCGCGTCATCGGCGTAGGGGCTGTCGGGGTTCTTCAGGCGGCATTGCCACTTGACGAAAACCGCCGGATGGCCGCCGATGGCGCGCTCTCGCGCGTTGTCGGTGTCGCCCTCGCCGTCGAACAGCAGGAAGGTGCGATGGAACGGCGTCTGCTTGCCGGATTGGCTGACATAGCCCTTGAAGGAGGTCCGCGTCTCGGCGGTCACATAGGCGCCGCCCATGGTCAGTTTTGACCCCTCGGCGTTGCTGAAGTGTTTCGCGCATTGGCGACCGTTGGAGAAATCGGCGCGTTTCAGTTTCCGCCCGTTGCCATAGCCCGAGGACACCGCGCGAAAGGATTTGGCGGCCTCGCAGATGACGTAGAAGCGGCGGCCCGGCTTGCCGCCGGCGGCAGTGCTGGGGCGGGTCGCGTCCATGGCGAGGTAGCAGGGGTTGGACACCCTGCCCTCGGCCCGTTTGCGTTGGTAGAGCGCACGCGCCCGGGTCAGGACCACCGGGGCGATCTGCCCCTCGCCCGTGCCGACGTGTTTTTGCAGCCATGCGGGAATTTGCGCGGTTTGGGCGGCCACCGGAGCCGATTGAAAGCCGGGCCATGCGGCCAGCACAAGGGCGGCAAGGCTGCGACGGGGCGCATTCAACAGCACTGCGACATTCTCCTGCTTGATCATCCTCGGGACCAGCATAGCACAAATCACGTGCCTGCCGATGGTCCTGCGGTGGGTAGCAGAAGATTGCCGATGCGGCGCGGCCGCGATACAGGCGCATCGCGCCCGGTGCGGAGGACCGCCCCCCATCGGGGGGCGATCATCGGGCTTTCCGGTCGGTCCGCCTCAGGCGTTCCAGGGATGGTCGCCGTTGGCGTCCTTGACCCGCGTGGGCAGGCCGATGCGGTCGAGCTGGGTGAAGAAGGGCTTGGGATCAAGTTCCTCGACGTTCTTCATGGTGCCCGCGTCCCAGTCGCCCGAGGCCACCAGCAGGGCGGCGGCGACGGGCGGCACGCCGGCGGTGTAGGAGATGCCCTGGCTGCCCACCTCCTTGTAGGCCTCGGCATGGTCGGCGACGTTGTAGACGAAAAGCTCGACCTCTTCGCCGTCCTTCACGCCCTTGACCAGATCGCCGATGCAGGTCTTGCCGGTGTAGTTCGGCGCGAGGCTGGCGGGATCGGGCAGCACCGCCTTGACCAGTTTGAGCGGCACCACCTCGAGCCCCTCGGCGGTTTTCACCGGGACTTCCGAGAGCAGCCCGAGGTTCTTCAGCACGGTGAAGACGTTGATGTAATGCTCGCCAAAGCCCATCCAGAACCGCACGTCGGCCTGCGGGTAGTTGGTGGCAAGGCTGTGCACCTCGTCATGGCCGGACTGGTAGGCGGTCTGTTTGCCGACCACGGGCAGATCCCATTCGCGGCCGCTCTCGAACATCTCCTTTTCCTTCCACTGCTGGTCCTCCCAGTAGTAGACGGTGCCGGTGAATTCGCGGAAGTTGATCTCCGGGTCGAAATTGGTGGCGAAATACTTGCCGTGAGACCCGGCGTTGATGTCAACGATGTCGATGCTCTTGACCTCGTCCATCTGGTCGATGGCAAAGCGGGCAAAGGCGTTGACGACGCCCGGATCGAAGCCGGCACCGAGGATGGCGGTGACGCCCTTTTGCGCGCAGAGATCGCGTTTCTTCCATTCGTAGTTGGCATACCACGGCGGGGTTTCGCAGATCTTGGCCGGGTCTTCGTGGATCGCGGTGTCGATATAGGCCGCGCCGGTCTCGATGCAGGCGTCGAGCACGGTCATGTTGACGAAGGCGGAACCGACGTTGATCACGATCTGCGCGCCGGTGTCGCGGATCAGCTGGGCGACGGCGGCGCTGTCCATCGCGTCGACCTGGTGCGCCTCGAGCACGCCCTCCTGTTTCATCGCGCCCTTGTCGCGGACCGAGGCGAGGATCGCCTCGCATTTCGACAGCGTCCGGCTGGCGATATGGATGTCGCCGAGCACATCGTTGTTTTGCGCGCATTTATGCGCGACGACCTGTGCGACGCCGCCAGCGCCGATGATGAGAACGTCACGTTTCAACTCAAGGGACCTCCGTCCTGGGTGTTCGGGTTGGGTAGTCTTTCGGTGTCAGGGGTTCACGACAGGACCGCCGTGAAATCCGCATAGGTAAAGTCGCGCACCAGCCGGGTGCTGCCGTCAAGCTCGCGGATCGCGATGGCCGGCATCTGGACGCCATTGAACCAGTTTTTCTTGACCATCGTGTAACCGGCAGCGTCCTGGATCGAGAGCCGGTCGCCGGATTTCAGCGGCTGCGGGAATCGGAACTCGCCAAAGATATCGCCGGCGAGGCAGGATTTGCCGCAGACCATCCATTGGTGATCGCCGCGCTCCTCCATCTTGGCGGATTCGCGGTAGATCAGCAAATCGAGCATATGCGCCTCGATCGAGCTGTCGACGATGGCGAGGTGCTTGCCGTTGAACAGCGTGTCGAGAACGGTGACCTCGAGCGTGGTGGAATTGGTGATCGCGGCCTCGCCCGGTTCGAGATAGACCTGCACCTCGTTCTCGCCGGCAAAGCGTTTCAGCCGTTCGGCAAGGCGGTCGAGCGGATAGCCCTCGCCGGTGAAGTGGATGCCGCCGCCGAGCGAGATCCACTCCATGCGCTTGATCAGCGGGCCGAACTGGGCCTCGATCCGGGTCAGCATGGCGTCGAAACGGTCGAAATCGGCGTTCTCGCAGTTGTTGTGGAACATGAAGCCGCTGATCAGGTCCGCGACGGGTTCGATCACCTTGGGGTCATGTTCGCCGAGGCGCGAGAAGGGGCGCGCCGGGTCGGCGAGGTCGAAATCACTGGTCGAGACGCCGGGATTGACGCGCAGACCCCGGGTGTGGGCGCGGCTGACCTCCTCGAAGCGGGAGAGTTGCCCGGTGGAGTTGAAGATCACCTTGTCGGAATTGGCCAGCACCTCAGCGATCTCGTGGTCGGCCCAGGCGACGGAATAGGCGTGGGTTTCGCCCTGGAACTTGTCGCGCCCCAGCTTGACCTCATAGAGCGAGGAGGAGGTGGTGCCGTCCATGTAGTCGCTCATCATGTCGAAGACCGACCATGTGGCAAAGCATTTCAGCGCCAGCAGCGCCCGGGCGCCGGAAGTCTCGCGCAGGTGGGCGATCTTTTCCATGTTCGGCAGCAGCCGCGCCTTGTCGATCAGGTAATAGGGCGTTTGCATTGCGGACCGCGCCTCCGGCTCTGGGGAGATGATGGCAGAGAGCGGCGACTTAGCAGCTTGACCGCACAAGACAAGGGTTGATTTCGGTCGGATGGCGTTCCCCTGCCCTGTCATCCCCGCGCAGGCGGGGAGCTGTCGGCGGTGATGGTGGGGCTGCGGGATCCCCGCTTTCGCGGGGATGACAGGTGTGACGGGGGAGGTAGGCGTGAAGGTCGCGCGTGGTCGGGTGCGGCCCTCTTCGCGACACGTCGGCGGCAAGGCCCCCTACTTCAGGTGCTTTTTCAGCTTGCTCGGCTGGGCCTTCTTGCGGCCCTTGTAGGGGTTCTTGTCGCCCTGCCCGCGCAGGGTCAGGCGGATCGGGGTGCCGGGCATGTCGAAATCCTCGCGCAGCCCGTTGACCAGGTAGCGCGAATAGCTTTCGGGCATCTTGTCGGGGTGCGAGCACATCACCACGAATCCCGGCGGCCGGGTCTTGGCCTGGGTCATGTAGCGCAGCTTGATCCGCTTGCCCTGCGGCGCGGGCGGCGGGTGCTGTTCCAGCATCCCGATGAGCCAGCGGTTGAGGCGGGCGGTGGAGACGCGGCGGTTCCACATGTCATAGGCGCGCAGGATGGCGTCGTGCAGCCGGTCGAGCCCCCTGCCCGTCTTGGCCGAGACCGTGACCAGCGGCGCGCCGCGCAATTGCGGCAGCAGACGCTCGAACGATTCCTTGAGATCGCGCAGTTTCTCCTGCTTGAACTCTTCCACGTCCCACTTGTTGACGGCGACGACCACGGCGCGGCCCTCGCGTTCGGCCAGATCGGCGATGCGCAGGTCCTGCTGTTCGAAGGGAATCGCGGCGTCGAGCAGTACCACCACCACCTCGGCGAACTTGACCGCGCGCAGCCCGTCCGAGACCGAGAGCTTTTCCAGTTTCTCCTGCACCTTGGCCTTCTTGCGCATGCCGGCGGTGTCGAAGATTCGAATCGGGGTGCCGTCCCATTCCATCTTGAGCGAGATGGCGTCGCGGGTGATGCCGGCCTCGGGGCCGGTGAGCAGGCGTTCCTCGCCGAGGATCTTGTTGATCAGGGTCGACTTGCCCGCGTTGGGGCGGCCGACCACGGCGATCTGCAGCGGTTTGGCAGCGGTCGGAACCGGGGTGCGGGAGACGCCGTCCTCGTCGTCGTCGAAATCCGCGTCCTCGTCGAGGTCGACCTCGACCTCGGGGGCGTGGTCCTCGGCGCGCTCGGCAAAGGCATCGGCCAGCGGCATCAGCTGGGCGTAGAGGTCGTTGAGCCCCTCGTTATGCTCGGCGCTCATGCGGATCGGTTCACCGAGTCCAAGGCCATAGGCTTCGATCACACCGGCATCGGCGGCACTGCCCTCGCCCTTGTTGGCAGCCAGCAGCACATGCGCCGAGCGCTTGCGCAGGATATCGGCGAACATCTCGTCGATGGGGGTGACGCCGGTGCGGGCATCGATCATGAACAGGCAGACATCGGCCATGTCCACCGCCCGCTCGGTCAGCCGGCGCATCCGGCCCTGGAGACTGTCGTCGGTGGCATCCTCGAGCCCGGCGGTGTCGACCACGGTAAAGCGCAGGTCGCCCAGCCGCGCCTCGCCCTCGCGCAGGTCGCGGGTGACGCCCGGCTGGTCATCGACCAGCGCAAGGCGCTTGCCGACGAGACGGTTGAACAGGGTGGATTTGCCGACATTGGGCCGACCCACGATGGCGAGGGTGAAGGACATGGACCTTGAACTTTCGAAAACTCAGATGCGCCCCTTAGCGCATCTGAACGTCAACGGAAAGCGTGCAGTTCACCGGCGGTGCTGACGACGTAGAGGGTGCCCCCGGCCACGACCGGCTCCGTGGTGGCGCCATCGGGCACCGCGGCCGAGCCGGCAAGGCTGCCGTCCTCGGGGTCGAAGAACCGCAGATAGCCGTCATTGGAGGCCACCACGATGCGCCCGCCGGCCAGGATCGGGCCATAGTTGGCAAAGACGGCGCCGCGCTTGCGCGAGGTGGGGTTGCGCAGGTCCGACAGGTTGACCGCCCAGACGGTGCTGCCGTCGCGGGCGTCGAGGCGCACCAACTGGTTGCGATCGGAAATCACGAAGACGCTGTCGCCGGCCGGTTGCACCGTGTCCAGCGCGCCCTCGCGCGCGGTCCAGAGGCGGTCGCCGGTCTCAAGGTCATAGGCCACGGTGCGCCCGGCCTGGTTGCCGGCATAGACGCGATTTCCCACCACCACCGGGCTGCCGGTGACATCCATGATCAACGCCTGCGCCCGGCCCTTGCGCCGCCCCGCGACCGTGGCAGACCAGCGCTGCAGACCGCCACGGCGGAAGGTGGCCATCAGGTCGCCCGAGCCGAAAGCGAAGATCGCCAGTTCCGGGGTAAGCGCGGGCGCCGGCGCACCAAGGACGTTGGCGACGCTGGGGGTGCCGGATATCTGCCAGGCGACGCGACCGTCCTTGGCCTTGATCGCCCAGCCGGTGTCGTCGCCGGCGACCAGGTAGATGATCCCCTTGTAGACGGTGGGCCGGCCCGAGCCGGTGGCGTCGAGCTGTTGCTGCCAGCGTTGCTGTCCGGTGCGGGCGTCGAGCGCGGTGAGCAACCCGTAGCCGGAAGAGACGTAGAGCGTGCCGTCGTCATAGGCGATGCCGCCGCCGGTGGCCTGCCCCTCGTCATCCTCGGGCGGGGTGAGGTCGGCGCTCCAGGCCAGCGTACCGTCGCGGGTGACGGCCGAGACGCGGGCCGCCGAATCGAGTGTATAGATCAACCCCTGCGCCACCACCGGCGTGGCGGTGATGCGTTGGCGGCGGCTGTCGCCCGAACCGATCGGCACCGACCAGGCCAGTGCCGGCGCGGCGGACAGCGCCGGGTGCGACACGCGGAAGGCCGGCGTGCCCTGCCCCTGGGTCCATTCGGCGTTGGAGGTCTGGCGCGGCAGGCGGATCGCCCGGGCGGTATTGCCGGAGAGGTCGGCGGCAAGCCGGTCCTCGGTCACCGGGTGGATATCCTCACGCTCGCCGGGGAGGATCACTTCCGGCTCGGAACACCCGGCCAGAAACAGCACCGCGCCGCCAACAAGGGCCAGACCGGTGCGCGAGAAGGAAAACGCTGTGCTCATCTCAGGGTGCCTGTCGTTCTGTCCGTGTTCTATCTGCGTCGTTCTATCTGTGTTCTGCCCGCGTGCCGTCTGCCCGGGTCTGGTGCCCCTTGCACCGTTCCGATTTCCGGCGCGCGCCTTATCCCTGCTGCTGTCCGAGCGCCGGGGCCGGCGTGCCGCCAAGCGCCACGATGACCTGTCTGGCGCGCTGCTGCAAGCCGGCATCGGCCTCGGCGTCCTGCAGGATCGCCTGAAGACGGTCGAGGGCGGCCTCGGTCTCGCCCTCGGAGATGTCGATCAGGGCCAACTGCTCTTCGGCCAGCAGCCGCAACGGCTTGCCCGGCTGTGCCAGCGCCTCGAACTGCAGGCGGCGGTCGTCGGCGGACAGGGTTTCGGCCTGCAACGTCAGCGCCTTGAACTGCGCGATCTCGCGGTAGATCCCGGGCAGGTCGCCGTTGCGGGCGATATCCTGCAGGTCGGCGACCGCCGCCTCGATCTCGCCGGCCTCGGCGCGGGCGGCGGCGGTCAGGAAGTCGAGCACCGCCTCGCCACCGGGGCTGTCGGCCTCGATCCCGGCCAGCGCCTCGGCACGTTGGTCCGGGGCGTCATTGGCCAGCGCGGCGAGCATGGCATCGCCCAGGGCCTGTGCAGAGGCGGTCGCCTGCGCCTTGCGGTATTCGTTGTAGGCCGCGCCGGCAACCACCGCCACGATCACCACCGCAGCGATCCAGCCATAGCGCCGCATCAGCCGGAAAAGCCGGTCGCGGCGGACCTCTTCGGTCACCTCGTCGATGAAACTGTCGGCGTCGCTCATGCCTTGCCCCCTGGCCCTGTTCCCCGGCCCTGTTCGAGGGCCCGGTTCTGCGGGCGGTTCCGGACCGAACGGTCGGGTCCGCCGTTGATGAATGCCCCGCGGCCCGCCCCGAACCGGCCCGACAGGGCAAGACCGGACGGTGCCCGATCGGGCGATTTGCCCCCTATTACCCCGCATGCCACCACAAGCCAAGGGCCGGAAACATTGAAAAAACGCCGCCGTTGTGGTGCTGATTTGCAAGAATTGGGTGCGATGCGCCTGAAGCGGGCTAGACTAACGGGGTGCTGCGCGCCATCTCATGCCTTGATCGAAGAGCCTTGGCGGTACTGGCCGAGAAAACCGAAAGACCCTGCGATGCGACTTGTCCCCGTTCTGACCGCGATCCTCGTGACCGCCGTGCTGTACCTCTCCGTGTTCCAGCGCGACCGGCTGCTGGGCTTTGCCCGTGGCGCGGAGGTTGGCGCCGAGGCGGCAGAGGCCGCTGCGACCGAGGCCCCTGCGACCGAACCGGACGGGAGCACGGAGAGCGAGGGCGCCGGGGCGGTGGGCGTCGTGGTGGTGCGCTCGCAGGCCCGGACCATCGACAGCGCGGTTCTGCTGCGCGGCGAGACCCGCGCGGTGCGGCAGGTGCAGGTGCGCGCCGAGACCACCGGGGCGGTGATCTCGGAGCCGTTGCGCAAGGGGGCCTTCGTCGAACCGGGCGACGTGCTTTGCAAGCTTGACCCCGGCACCCGCGAGGCCTCGCTGGCGCAGGCGCGCGCGGCGCTGGCCGAGGCGCGGACCCGCGTCCCCGAGGCCGAGGCGCGGTTGCAGGAGGCCAAGGCGATGCTGGAGGAGGCGCAGATCAACTACAACGCCGCCTCGAAACTGAACGCGGGCGGATACACCGCCGAGACCACCCTTCTGGCCCGCGCCGCCGGGGTGCGCGGCGCCGAGGCCGCCATCGCCTCGGCCGAGGCCGGTGTCGAGGCCTCCCGGTCGGGCATCGAGGCGGCGCAGGCGACCGTCGCCGCCGCCGAGCGCGAGATTTCCCGGCTGACCATCACCGCCCCGTTCGAGGGGTTGCTGGAATCCGACGCCGCCGAACTGGGCAGCCTGATGCAGCCCGGCAGCCTCTGCGCCGAGGTGATCCAGCTCGACCCGATCAAGGTGGTGGGCTATGTCCCCGAAACGCAGGTCGCCCGCGTGGCGCTGGGGGCCATGGCGCAGGCCCGGCTGGCCACCGGTGAGGAAGTCGTCGGCAAGGTGACTTTTCTCAGCCGCTCGGCCGATCCGACCACCCGCACCTTCGAGGTGGAGATCACGGTGCCCAACCCGGACCTGACCATCCGCGACGGCCAGACCGCCAGCATCGGCATCTCGGCCGATGGCGCGCTGGCACACAGGGTGCCGCAATCGGCGCTGACCCTGAACAACGAGGGCACGCTGGGCGTGCGCGTGGTGCTGCCCGGTGACGTGGTCGGGTTCCAGCCGGTCGAGCTGCTGCGCGACACGGTCGACGGCGTCTGGCTGGGCGGGCTGCCCGAGCAGGCCGACATCATCGTGGTCGGGCAGGATTTCGTCACCGCGGGGGTGCAGGTGGCGCCCAGCTATCGCGAGGTCACGCAATGACCGGCATCGTCGACTGGGCCGCCGCCCGGGCGCGGATGGTCATCGCCTTCATCGTGATCTCGATCCTCGTGGGCGGCTATGCCTACACCAGCCTGCCCAAGGAGGGCGAACCGGACATCGAGATCCCGGCGCTGTTCGTCTCGGTTATGTTTCCCGGCATTTCCGCCGAGGATGCCGAGACGCTACTGGTCAAACCGATGGAAACCGAGCTGGCCGACCTCGACGGGCTCGACAAGATGACGGCGACCGCCGCCGAGGGCTATGCCGGCGTGGCGCTGGAGTTCGAGTTCGGCTGGGACAAGACCGCGATCACGGCGGATGTGCGCGACGCGATGAATACCGCCCAGGCCGATTTTCCCGACGGTGCCGAGCAATATACCCTGACCGAGATCAACTTTTCCGAATTTCCCATCGTCATCGTCAACCTGACCGGCGCGGTGCCCGAGCGCACCATGGCGCGCATCGCCAAGCAGTTGCAGGACGATCTCGAAGCGCTGGACCCGGTGCTCGAAGCCGGGATCGCCGGCAACCGCGACGAGATGCTCGAGGTGGTGATCGACCCTCTGCGGCTGGAATCCTACAACGTCACCGCCGGCGAGCTGATCAACGTGGTGCGCAACAACAACCAGCTGATCGCCGCCGGCGAGGTGGAGACCGACCAGGGCACCTTTTCGGTCAAGATCCCCTCGTCCTTTGACAGCCCGCAGGATGTCTACAACCTGCCGATCAAGACCAACGGCGACCGGGTGGTCACGCTGGGGGAGCTGGCGCAGATCAACTATACCTTCGAGGATCGCGCCGGCACGGCGCGGTTCGACGGCGAGAACACGGTCGCGCTGCAGGTGGTCAAGCGCAAGGGCTACAACCTGATCGACACCGTGGACCTCGTGAAGCAGACGCTGGCAACCTCGCGCGCCAAGTGGCCGCCCGAGCTGCGCGCCGCGATCCAGGTCGGCACCTCGAACGACCAGAGCCGGGTCGTCGGCTCGATGGTGAGCCAGCTCGAGGGGTCGGTGCTGACCGCGATCGCGCTGGTGATGATCGTGGTGCTGTCGAGCCTGGGCAGCCGCGCGGCACTGCTGGTGGGGTTCGCGATCCCGACCTCGTTCCTGCTGTGCTTTGCGCTGCTGGCGGCGATGGGGGTGTCGATCTCGAACATCGTGATGTTCGGGCTGATCCTGGCGGTGGGGATGTTGGTCGACGGCGCCATCGTGGTGGTGGAATACGCCGACAAGCGCATCACCGAGGGCGTCGGCCCGATGCACGCCTATGTCGACGCGGCGCAGCGGATGTTCTGGCCGATCGTGAGTTCGACTGCGACCACGCTCTGCGCCTTCCTGCCGATGCTGTTCTGGCCCGGCGTGCCGGGCGAGTTCATGGGCATGTTGCCGGTGACGCTGATCTTCGTTTTGTCGGCCTCGCTGGTGGTGGCGCTGGTCTACCTGCCGGTGATGGGCGGGGTGACCGGGCGGATGTCGCGCGGGTTTTCCCACACGTCCGAACGGCTGCGGGCGAGCCTGCCCTGGGTGGTGCGGGCGGCGCTGGTTCCGGTGGCCCTGTATTCCATGTTCCTGGGCGCGATGCAGGTGCTTAACCCGGCCTACCTGATCCCGGGCGCGGCGGCGCAAATGCCGCCGGTGATCGGGTCGCTGATCGGTGCGGTGCTGTTCCTGCTGGCCGCCTTTGCCGCCTCGATCACCCTGAGCGCGGCCCGGATCGAACGTCCGCCGCGCCGGGTCGCGCGGCAGAACAGGCATACGCTGTTCGGCTGGGCGATTTATGCCATTGCCGGCAACCCGGTGATGCCGATCGTCGCCGTCGGCACCGTGTTCGCCGGGGTGTTCTATGTCGCAGCGGTGCTGTTTCCGGCCAATTCGCGCGGCGTCGAGTTCTTTGTCGAATCCGAACCCGAGCAAGCCACCGTCTATGTGCGGGCGCGCGGCAACGTCTCGCTGGCCGAGACCGACGCGATGGTGCGCCAGGCCGAGCAGGTGGTGATGGCGCATCCGGCGGTGATCAACGTGTTCTCCTTTGCCGGGGACGGCGGGCTGAACCAGAACACCGGCGGCGCACAACTGCCGCCCGACACGGTGGGCCAGATCCAGTTCGAGATCATCCCGTGGGAGGATCGCCCGACCGTCACGCAAAGCTGGGGCGACGGAAGGTTCGAGCGGCAGGTCACGGCGCCCGAATTCGACGGCGATTTCGTCCTCGACCAGCTGACCGCCGAGTTGGACAGGCTGCCGGGTTTCGAGACCGAGGTGGTGGCGCTCGGGCGCGGCCCGGCCTCGGCCAAGCCGGTGCATCTGCGGCTGAAGGGCGACAACTGGGCCACGCTGACCGCCGCCACGGCGCAGGCGCGGGCCGTGTTCGACGCCACGCCGGGGCTGATCAAGGTCGAGGATTCGCTGCCCCTGCCCGGCATCGACTGGCAGATCGACGTCGACGTGGAAAAGGCCGGCCGCTTTGGCGCCGATGTCGCCACGGTGGGCGCGATGGTGCAACTGGTGACGCGCGGCATCCTGCTGGACACCATGCGGGTGGACAGCAGCGACGACGAGATCGAGATCCGCGTGCGGCTGCCGCGCGCCGACCGGGTCCTGAGCACGCTGGACACGCTGAAGGTGCGCACCGGCGATGGGCTGGTGCCGCTGTCGAATTTCGTCAGCCGCAGGCCGGTGCAGAAGGTGGCCACGATCAGCCGGGTCGACCAGCAACGCTATTTCGACGTGAAGGCGGACGTGCAGGCGGGGCTGTTCAAGATCATCGACACCCACCCCGAGACCGGCAACGAGCGGCGGCTGGCGGCGGTGCACAGCCTGCAAACCGGGATCTCCTCGGGGGGCGAGGTGATCGAGACCGCCGGCGACCGCTACGAGGTGATTGCACTGACCGGGGCCGAAAGCTTCGCGGCGGTGCGGGAGGCGCTGGCAGAGGGCGCGGCGCGGCTTGCCCCGATCAACGCCAACGAACGGGTCGCCATGCTGACCGGCTGGCTGGAGAGCGCCCCCTTCCCCGCCGATGTCACCTGGGAATGGACCGGCGACCGCGAGGAGCAGGCCGAGAGCCAGGCGTTCCTGTCCAAGGCGTTCCTGGCCGCGCTGGGGCTGATGTTCATCATCCTGCTGGCGCAGTTCAACAGTTTCTACAACTCGGTTCTGGTGCTGCTGGCGGTGGTGCTGTCGACCACCGGCGTGCTGATCGGCATGATGGTGATGCAGCAGCCGTTCTCGATCATCATGACCGGCACCGGCATCGTCGCGCTGGCCGGGATCGTGGTGAACAACAACATCGTGCTGATCGACACCTACCAGGAGTATTCCCGCTACATGCCGCGGATCGAGGCAATCGTGCGCACGGCAGAAGCGCGCATCCGCCCGGTGCTGCTGACCACGATCACAACGATGGCGGGGCTGACGCCGATGATGTTCGGCCTCTCGCTCGATTTCATCGGCGGCGGCTATTCCATCGACAGCCCGACCGCGCTGTGGTGGAAGCAGCTGGCGACGGCGGTGGTGTTCGGGCTGGGCATCGCCACGGTGCTGACGCTGGTGGTGACGCCGTCGCTGCTGGCGCTGCGGGTCTGGGTGACGACCTATGCGGGGTGGATCGGCCGGATGCTGGCGCGGCTTACCGCCGGACGCTCCAGCCGGATCGCCCGCGACATGCGGCTGAACCGCTCGGCGCGCAAGCTGAAGGCGACGGAGATCCTGTGGGACGACGGCAGCGCGGCACCCGGGCATGGCGACGACAGCGCCACCCGCCCCGGCAGGCCACCCCTGAAAGCCGCCGAATAGCGGACCGGGCACCGCGACGTCACGCGGTGCCGTCCACGTCCTCGCCCCCAATTCGCCACGATCCCTCGACAGTTCGACGAAATTTTCGGGATTGTAGCCGAAACTGGCGGCAGATTACTGCCATTTTTAAACTTCTTTTGCGATTCTCCACTTCTTCTGCCATATTCTCACGGTCATTTTGATCCGGAGGATTTCTGCCATGTACCGTCGTTCACTCACCCTTGCCGCATCGACTGCGGCGCTTTTGATGTCGGCCGTTTCGGCCTCGGCGCAATCTCGCGGCTGCGGCTGGCTGGGAACCCGGCTGGGCTGGAACTGTGGTGGCGGCGGCGGCGGAAGCTCGCGCGTGCCCGAGATCGACGCCTCGACCGGACTGCTGGCGCTGGCCGCTGTCGGTGCCGCGCTGGCGCTGGCCTGGGAAATCAAGCGCCGTCGCAACCGCAGCAACTGAGCCCGGCGCAAACCGTCCTCAGATCAGCGACCAATCACCAGTGACCAACGCCGCGGCTGCCACCGCGGCGTTTGCCGTTGCATGGGCCAGGATCGCATCGGTGAGCCGGCCCCGGCGCAGCATCACCAGCGCAAAGATCACCCCTGCGGCGCCGGCCTCCAGCACGCGGCCGTGCAGCAGCGCGAAGGCGAGGCTCGAGATGATGATCGCGGCCAGCCGCATCTGCCAGGAACCGCTATCGAACCGCGCCAGAAGGTAGCCGCGAAAGAAGGCCTCTTCGATCACGGGCACCAGCACGGAGGTGCCCAGCACCCGGATCACCGCCCAGAGCGCGAAAGTGGCAGGGGTCATGGCGGCAAGCCCCGGCAGCGGGTCCGCATTTGCGGGCGCCAGCACGATCCATCCCGCACCGACCACCAGCCCGGCCAGCAGCGCCACCGGATCGACCCGCCACGCCAATGCGAGGATCGGCGCCCGGAACAGCCAGAGCGCGCCGGCCATCATCGCCGCCTGCAGCGGAAAGCCGAGTGCGGGTTGCTGCCAGAAGGCGTTGACCACCAGCCCCGACAGCATGAAGACGATGAAGGGCACGATGCGGGCCGCCGTGGCATCCCCGGTCAGGGCGGGGGTCCGGATCTCGGCGCCGGCACGTTGCAGCGACGGAAGCCCCTGCACCACGGTCAGGATGCCCAGCGACAGCACGGTGAAGAACAGCCAGCCGGCAAAGCTGTGAAACCCGTTGACGGCCAGCGACGGCGAGGCATGCGCCCCGATCAGGATCAGCCCGGCGATGCGCAGGATGTTGAAGACCCAGCTGACCACGAGCGCCGCCGGCAGAACCACCAGCCAATAGCGCTCCATGCGCAGGCTGCCCTGCATCAACAGCGCATAGATCGCCATGAAACCGGCGATCAGGGCGAAGCCTTCGATGCCGGAACAGGACGAGGCGATCTCGGCGTAAAACCCGTTGGTGCCGATGGTGGGGGGCGTCATGTTGATCGACACGCTCTGGCCGGTCAGCGTCAGCAGGATCGCCACCCCGTAAAAGGTCGACATCAGCAGGGCGTCGGTGCTCCAGGCAAAACCGAGCGCATCGGCGAGGTCGGGGATCAGCGCGGCCACGACCAGCATCGCCAGCACGCCGTTGCCCCCCACGCGCAGCCAGCCCGCCCAGTCGCGCGGCGCCATCAGCCAGAGCAGCCCGCCCAGTGCGGCCAGCGTGGCGCCCCCGCCCATCAGCGCGAGGAAGAGGCCGAACCCGGCGCGGTGCATCTCTGCGCCGCTGGCCAGCCAGGGCAGGAAGATCAGCATCAGCCCCAGCCCGTGCAGCAGCGCCCAGCCGGTCCGGCCCCGGGTCGCCTCGATCCGCGCAGAGAGGTCGCGGCGCAGCTCGGCGCGCAACCCCAGCACGAGTGCCAATCCCGCCACCACGCAAAGCCCGCGCAGCGCCGTGCCGCGCAGGCCGCGACAGGCCAGCTCAAATCCGGTCTGGCGGCATTCGAAATCGGACAGGACCTGGAACACCACGACGATCGCAACCAGTTCGATCGCGACCAGAGCCAACGCCCAAATCATCCTGTTCCGCATGGTCCTGCCTGCCCGGTTCCCTGAAGTCCGCCCGCTGTCAGACCATAGCAAGCGGGCCGAAACATGGCGAGACCCTGCCCTTTTCGCGCAAGGCCGCGCCGCGCGCCCGGGTCGGCGCGCGGGACAGGCCGGTCACCGGGTGACCCGCCGGGTCAGGCGGCGTCGGAGTTGGTCTGCTGGCGCTGCCACAGGGTGGCATAGCGGCCCTGCCGGGCCAGCAGGTCGTCGTGGGCGCCCTGTTCGACGATCTCGCCATTGTCCAGCACCACGATGCGGTCGGCCTCGGCGATGGTCGAGAGGCGGTGGGCGATGGTGATCACCGTGCGCCCCTCGCCGGCTCGGGCGAGCGCGCCCTTGATCTCCTGCTCGGTCTGAGTGTCGAGGGCGCTGGTGGCCTCGTCCAGCAGCAGGATCGGCGGGTTCTTGAGCAGCGTGCGGGCGATGCCGACGCGCTGTTTCTCGCCGCCCGACAGCTTGAGCCCCCGTTCGCCAACCTTGGTCTCGTACCCGTCCGGCAGGGTGGTGATGAAGTCGTGGATCTGGGCGTCGCGGGCGGCCTGCTCGATCTCGTCCTGGGTGGCGCCGTCGCGGCCATAGGCGATGTTGTAGCGGATGGTATCGTTGAACAGCACGGTGTCCTGCGGCACCACGCCGATGGCGTCATGCAGGCTGGTCTGGGTCACGTCACGCACATCCTGCCCGTCGATCTTCAGCGCGCCGCCGGTGACGTCGTAGAACCGGAACAACAGCCGCCCGATGGTCGATTTGCCCGAGCCGGTGGCTCCGACGATGGCGACGGTCTGGCCCGCCGGCACCTCGAGGCTGACGCCCTTGAGGATCTCGCGGTTAGGGTCATAGCCGAAACGAACGTCGTCCAGCTCGATCCGGCCGCCCTCGACCTTGAGCGGCTGCGCGCCGGGCTTGTCCGAGACCTCTTGCGGCTGTTCCAGCAGGTCGAACATCTCGCCCATGTCGACCAGCGACTGGCGGATCTCGCGGTAGACGGTGCCAAGGAAGTTCAGCGGAATGGTGATCTGGATCATGTAGGCGTTGACCATGACGAAATCGCCCACCGTGAGCGTGCCGTTCTGCACCCCGAGCGCGGCCAGCACCATCACCCCGATCAGCCCCAGCGTGATCAGGAAGGATTGGCCGAAGTTCAGGAAGGCCAGCGAATAGGCGGTCTTGAGCGCGGCGCGTTCATATCCGCGCATGGCCCCGTCATAACGGGCGGCCTCGCGTTCCTCGGCGCCGAAATACTTGACCGTCTCATAGTTCAGCAGGCTGTCGATCGCCTTTTGATTGGCGTCGGTGTCGGAGTCGTTCATCTCGCGACGCAGTTGCACCCGCCACTCGGTGACCTTGAAGGTGAACCAGACATAAAGCCCGATCGTCACCGCCACGATCAGCAGGTACCAGGCGTCGAACAGCACGGTCAGGATGATGGCGACCAGTGACAATTCGAGGATCAGCGGCCCCACGCTGAACAGCATGAAGCGCAGCAGGAACTCGACCCCCTTGACCCCGCGTTCGATGATGCGGGACAGGCCGCCGGTCTTGCGCGAGATGTGATAGCGCATCGACAGCCGGTGGATGTGCTGGAAGGTCTCCAGCGCCAGCCGCCGCAGCGCCCGCTGCGCCACCGGGGCAAAGAAGGCATCGCGCAACTGCTGCAGCCCGACCGTCATCATCCGCGCCATGCCATAGGCCACGGTCAGCCCGACCGCACCAAGGGCCAGCATCGGCACCCCTTCCTTGGCCAGCGCATCGACAGCGCCCTTGTAGAGCACCGGCGTATAGACGGCGATCAGCTTGGACAGCACCAGCATCGCCATGGCGAACACCACCCGGCGTTTCACCCAGGGCTGCTCGGCCGGCCAGAGATACGGGGCCACCTTACGGATGGTGCGCCAGCCCGAGCGGCGCTCGGCCTCGGCGACGGGATCTGCGGGATGGGTCATCGGCACTCCTTCGTTGCGCCCGACATAGGACGCGGCACCGGAAATGACCAGAGGATCGCGGCGCGACAGAAGGCGACGGGACGGCCGCGCGGGCCGTCCTATTCAGGGATGGCGAAGACCTGGCCGGGATAGATCAGGTCGGGATCGCGGATGCGGTCGCGGTTGGCCTCGAACACCCGAACGTAGAGCACCCCCTCGCCGTAACGGGCGCGCGAGATCGCCCAGAGCGTATCGCCCTTCTGCACTGTCACCGCACGCACCAACGGGGCCGCGCCGGGATCGCCGTCGCCCGTGGCCGGGGCGCGCAGGGCTTCGGGTGCCTCGCGCTTGAAGGGCGTTTCCAGCCGACTGACCACCTGGCCCTCGGCGTCCACCTCGTCGAGCCGCAGGATATAGACCCCGGGCTCCACCCCGTCGAGCTGGCCTTTCCAGCGGCCATCCTCGCCAGCGGAAAGATCGGTCACCGCGCGGTTGTCGAGATAGACCCGCACCACCGACAGAACGCCGGCCCGCCCCGAGATCAGCACGTCGCCGGTTTCGGTGTAACCAATGGTATCGAGCGCGACCTCGTCCATCACCGCGGGTTCGGGCGCGGTGGCGGGCTGGATCAGTTCGACCCCGCCGGCGCCGGCGCGCAAGACGGCGACGGGTGCGACGGGCGCCGGGGCGGCCTCGGGCGCGAGTTCGGAGGCAACAGAGGTGGTGCCCTGCGCCGGCTCGGTCTCGGGCGTCGACGGCTGCGCCGGGGCAAGCGCGGTGTCCCCTGTCACCGGGGCCGGTTGCGGTGAAGCGGCGGTTTCGACCGTTTCGGCGGACGCGGATTGGGCGGGGGCGGTTTCGGCAGCGGCGGCGCTGTCGGGGCTGCCCTGCGCCACGGTCGTGTCCGCTGGCCCAGTGGCGGCTTGCACTGCCGTGGCCGTCAGCGCGGTCTGCGTCATTGGCTCGGGTGCCGTTGCCGAGCCTTCGGCCAAAGCCTGTTCCGGCTGCGGATCCGGGGCCGGCGTGGCCTCGGTCGGGGCGAGGATGATCTGGTCCTCGGACAGCACGCTTTGCCTGTCCAGCGCCGCGCGCAGCATCATCACCCGGGGGGCCGTGCTGGGCGGCAGGTTCAGAAAGCTGACGAATTCGCCGTTGCCGGCAACGGTGAAGCTGTCGAGCTCGGCTTCATCCAGCAGCACGGTCACGGTGCTGGCCGGGGCGGCGCGACCGGCGATCACGGCGGTCCCGTCGGGTTCCACACGCACCAGGTCGAAGCTCGGCGCGGCCAGCGGCGGCGCGGCGGGATCAGGCTGCGCGGTGGCGCTTGCGGTGCCCTCCGGCGTGGCCTGTTGCGGCGCAGTCCCGGCCGCATCGTCCTGCGGGATCGCTTCGCGGTCCTCGGCTGCGGCCTGGTCTGCGGGCTGCGGCTTGGTCTGCGGCGCGGACGGTGTCTCGGCGCTTTGCTCCGACGTGGCAGGCTCGGGGGACGCGGCCTCGGTTGCCGCCTCCTCTGCCGGGGCCGGCGTCGGTGTTTGGGCCGCGGGCGTCTCGACCACGGGGGTCGGCTGCGGCGCGGGGCCGAAGACCCCCGCGAGGTAGAGCGCCCCGGCGATGACGGCCACGGCGGCGCCCGCCAGCAAACCCCAAAGCCAGGCGCCGATTCCGCCACTTCCCGATGCAGATGCCATGTTTTTGTTCCCCCATCCGCGATCCCGCGGGGGTCGCGCAGTTGAGCCAGAGTATCAATCCGGCTATCAGGGGTCAAAACACGTAACTCACCCCCTTGACAAGAGCATGAGAGAGGCCCTGATGCCTGCAAAATCCGTATGTGTCTATTGTGGCTCACGCGCGGGCGCCCTGCCCGAGTATGCGGCAGCCGCGCAAGATCTGGGCCGGGCACTGGCCAATGAGGGCTGGCGGCTGGTCTATGGCGCCGGCGACGTCGGGCTGATGGGCGAGGTCGCCCGCGCAGCACAGGCAGAAGGCGGCGAAACCTTTGGCGTGATCCCGGCACACCTGGTCGCCTGGGAGGTCGGAAAGACCGACCTGACCCGCTACGTGGTGACCGAGACCATGCACGAACGCAAAAAGGTGATGTTCATGAACGCCGACGCGGTGGTGGTGCTGCCCGGTGGGGCGGGATCGTTGGACGAGCTGTTCGAGGCACTGACCTGGCGCCAGTTGGGGCTGCACGACAAGCCGCTGGTGATGCTGAACGTCCAGAGCTATTGGGATCCGCTGCGGGCGCTGGTCGACCACGTGGTCGATCAGGGCTTTGCCGATGCCTCGCTTGGCGGGTTCCTGACCTGGGCCGACACACCGGTGGCCGCCATGGCCACCCTGCGCGACGCCCTGTCCTGACGCAGGGCCGAGACCGAGAACAGCGCCAGCGCCGCCCAGATCAACCCGAAGGCGATCCGGTGCCACAGGGTGAAGGCCTCGCCGAAGATCACCACGGCGCAGATGAATTGCAGCGTCGGGTTCAGGTATTGCAGCAGCCCGACCGTGGCCATCGGCACCCGCCGCGCCGCCGCGCTGAAAAGCAACAGCGGCGTTGCGGTAAGCGGGCCGGAGAGGATCAGCAGCGCGCTGTCCCACCCGTCATGCCCGAAGGCGCCCTGCCCGCTGCCGTGCCGGATCGCCAGCATGGTCAGGCCGATCGGCAGGAAGAACAGGATCTCGATGGTGACCGAGACCATCGGCCCCACCGGCAGCTGTTTCTTGACCGCGCCGTAAAGGCCGAAGGTCACGGCCAGGAGCAACGAGATCCAGGGCGCCACCCCCAGCCCCCAGGTCAGCACCCCGACCGCCAGTGCCGCCAGGCCGACGGACAACCATTGCGCCGGCGCCAGATGCTCGCCAAAGCCGAAGCGGCCGATCAGCACCGCCACCAGCGGAAAGATGTAATAGCCCAGCGAGGCCTCGGTGGTGTGGCCGATCTGGATCGACATGATGTAGAAGAACCAGTTGGTCGAGATCATCGCCGAGGCCAGCGCGAAAAGCCCCACCCGGCGCCAGCCGGTCAGCGCGCGACGCATTTCGCCCAGACGACCGCGCAGCGCGAGGATGGTGGTGAACAGCGCGAAGGACCACAGGGTGCGATGTGCCAGTACCTCGAGCGGCGGGATATGGGCGAGCATCTTGTAATAAAGCGGCGACAGGCCCCAGATCACGCAGGCGCCGATCATCGCCATCATGCCCTTTCGCGTCTCGGTCATGTCGCCTGCCCTCCTGTGCGCCGCCGCTCGTGTCATCGGCGCGGCGCCCGGTCTGGGGTATGGGTATTTCAGATCAGAGGAAGAGAAAAGAAAAACGCCCGGCCAAACGGCCGGGCGCGGGTCTCTCATCGTGCCAGGGGCGGCCTTACTTCAGGCGCGAGGCAACGTTTTCCCAGTTGACCAGGTTGTCGAGGAAGTTGGTCAGATAGGCCGGACGCTTGTTGCGGAAGTCGATGTAATAGGAGTGTTCCCACACATCGCAGCCCAGCAGCGCGGTCTGGTCGAAGCACAGCGGGTTGACGCCGTTCTCGGTCTTGGTCACGGCGAGCGAGCCGTCGGCGTTCTGCACCAGCCAAGCCCAGCCCGAGCCGAACTGACCGGCACCGGCGGCGGCGAACTGCGACTTGAACTCGTCGACCGAGCCGAAAGATTCGACCAGCGCTTTTTCCAGCTCGCCCGGCATGGCGATGCCGCCCGGGCCCATCATTTCCCAGAACTGGGCGTGGTTCCAGTGCTGCGACGCGTTGTTGAAGATGCCGTTCTGGGCGACCGCGCCGGCCTGGTAGGTGCCCTTGACGATCTCTTCCAGCGACTTGCCTTCCCACTCGGTGCCAGCGATCAGCTTGTTGCCGTTGTCGACATAGGCCTTGTGGTGCAGGTCGTGGTGATATTCCAGCGTTTCCGCCGACATGCCCTTGGATGCCAGCGCGTCATGTGCATAAGGAAGATCGGGTAATTCAAAAGCCATCTCGGGCCCCCTGCTGATTAAGTTGCGTTTCCCCGGTTTACATGCGGCCCAGCCGCGGCGGGGTCAAGGGCCAAGGCGGAAAACCGGCCCCCGACAGGGGCCCGACAAAGGGGGCACGCCGCCATGCTGACACGGTTGCGAAAGGCGATTTACCGGGTACGCGGTTTCTATGAGGGACAGCTGGGCGGGGTGCCGTTCCGCCTTGATCCCTATCACAGCAAGTTCTGGCGTCGCGTCGGGGCCGGCCGATGGGAGCCGGAGACCTATGCCGTGCTCGACGCGCATCTGGCGGCGGATGCGGATTACCTCGACATCGGGGCATGGATCGGGCCGACCGTCCTGTATGCGGCGAAAAAGGCGCGCCATGTCTGGGCGTTCGAGCCCGACGCCACCGCCTTCCGGCACCTGGCCTGGAACATCGAGCTGAACGGGTTGCGCAATATCAGCGCGCTGCCGGTGGCGCTGTCGACGCGCACCGGGGTGGCGCGGATGGCCAGTTTCGGCGGCGAGGCCGGCGACAGCATGACCAGCCTGCTGAATGCCGAGGCCGCCGACGGCAGCGACGTGGTGACGCTGGATTGGGACAGCTTTGCGGCGGATGCGGACCTGTCGCGGGTCTCGCTGGTCAAGATCGACGTGGAGGGGGCGGAGTTCGGCCTGCTCGCTGCCCTGCGGCCCTGGCTGGAGGCGCAGCGCCCGGCGCTGTACCTGTCCACCCACGCGCCCTACCTCGCCGAGGCCAAGCGCGCGGCGCAGATGGCGGCGCTGGCGGAAACGCTGTCGTTCTACGCCACCTGCCACGACGAGACCGGCGCGGTGGTCACGGCCGAAGCGTTGACCGCGCCCGATGCGCTGACGCGGTTCCGCACATTCCTGTTCACCGGGTGAGGGTCAGTAGACCCCGACCTCCGATCCCGGCTGCGCCGCAACCTTGAGCAGGTCGAAGGCATAGCGCGCCACCGAGCGGAAGCAGATGACGCGCAAGCTCTGGTCGTCCTCCATCCAGATCGCGGCGGGCACCTGCGCCATGCGGGTGCGGCGCACCATGCCCGGCCCGAAAGCCCCCGGCGCAAGGTCGACCGGGCAGAGCTTGGCCAGGACCTCGCGCGCGGCGGGGCCGGAGATGGTGAGCATCGCGCGGGCGTCCGAGACATCGACGGCCAGCGCATGCGCGGTGCCCAGAGCGGTGGTCACCTTGTCGAGCGTGGCATCGACCTCGGCATAGGGGCACAGCAGCATGATCTCATCCGGCGACATCCAGAGCGCGGTGCCGGTCTTGCCCCGTGCCACGCCGCGTTGCCCCGGGACCTTGGCCCCGGTGGCGGCGGTGACGGCGGATTTGACCGGTTTCGAGGCCAGGTCGCCGCGCAGGGTGATCATGCCCTGAAGCCCGGCCTCCTCGATGCGGGCCAAGCCGTCGTGGCGGGCGCCGTTCAGCGCGCTGACGGCTGCGTTGATGGGCTCAGACATTCTGCTTCTCCCCGTCCTTGTCGTAAAAGACCGGATCGACGATCTTGGCCTTGTGGATCTTGCCGTCGGTGCCGGGGAACTCCAGCACCTCGCCCATGCGGTCTGGCCCGTGCAGCACCAACCCCATGGCGATGCCACGCCCCAGCGTCGGCGAATGATAGGTCGAGGTGACCCTACCTTGCGTGTTGCGCTGGCCATTGGCATTCACCCCCTCGGCCACCGCATAGGCGCCATCGGGCAGCACGCTGCCATCCTCGGTTTCCAGCCCGACCAGCTTCCAGCGGGTCGGATCGGTCATGTGGCTGCGCGCCTGCGCCCGCTTGCCGAGGTAATCCTCTTTCTTCTTCGAGATCGCCCAGTTCAGCCCCAGGTCCTGCGGGATCACCGTGCCGTCGGTCTCGTCGCCGATCATGATGAAGCCCTTTTCGGCGCGCATGATGTGCAGCGCCTCGGTGCCATAGGGCATCACGCCGAATGCCGCGCCCGCCTGAACGATCTTGTCCCAGAGCGCGCGGCCCTGACCGGCCTTTACGGCGATTTCATAGGACAGCTCGCCCGAGAAGGAGATGCGGTAGATGCGCACCGGGATGCCAGCCAGCCTGCCCTCGGCCCAGGCCATGAACGGCAGCGCTTCTTTCGAGACATCCATGCCGCCGAGGCTTTCCAGCAGCGCGCGGGCCTTGGGACCGACCACGGCGATCTGGGCGAACTGCTCGGTCACGTTGGCGGTGTAAACCTGCCAGTCCCACCATTCGGTCTGCAGCCATTCCTCCATGTGGGCATGGATATGCTCGGCGCCGCCGGTGGTGGTGTGGCACAGGAAGGTGTCCTCGTCGATCCGGGCGACGACACCGTCGTCGATCAGAAAGCCGTTCTCGCTGCACATCAGCCCATAGCGGCATTTGCCCGGTTTCAGCGTGCTCATCATGTTGGTGTAGAGCATGTCAAGGAAGCGGCCCGCGTCCGGCCCCTTGACGATGATCTTGCCCAGCGTGGAAGCGTCCAGTATTCCAACGGCTTGCCGGGTGTTGTTCACCTCGCGCATCACCGCGTCATGGGGGGTCTCACCGGACTGCGGATAGGCATAGGGGCGGCGCCAGTGGCCGACCGGCTCCCACTCGGCGCCGTGGGCTTCGTGCCAGTCGTGGATCGGCGTGCGGCGCAGCGGCTGGAACACCTCGCCGCGCGCCTCGCCGGCGATGGCCCCGAAGGAGATCGGCGTGTAGGGCGGGCGGAAGGTGGTGGTCCCGACCGAGGGAATTTCTGCACCCAACGCATCAGAAAGGGTCGCAAGACCATTGATGTTGCTGAGTTTTCCCTGGTCTGTCGCCATGCCCAGCGTGGTGTAGCGCTTGGTGTGTTCGACGCTCTCGTAACCTTCGCGCGCGGCCAGTTGCACGTCGGAGACCTTCACGTCGTTCTGGTAATCAAGCCAGGCTTTCATCCGCAGCTCCACCTTGGCGGCGCGCGGCATCATCCAGACCGGGACAAGCGGCGCCTCGTCGGTGGCGTCACCCTGCGGGGCCTTGGTTCGCTTCGGCTTGAAACCGGCTGATTTCGCAGCGGATTTCCCGACCGCGTCCGCGTCGGTGAGGGTGGCGGCAAGCGCCAGCTCGCCATTGGCGGCACCGGCGGCGGCGACAAAGGGTTCCCCGTCGGCGCCGGTGGGCGCGCGGGTGGTGTCGGGGCGGAACATCGCCTGCGTCTCGTCCCAGGTGAGCTTGCCGCCGCAATGGGACCACAGGTGCACCACGGGCGACCAGCCGCCGGACATGGCGACCGCGTCGCAGGCGACCTCTTCCAGTGCGGCGCCCTGCCCCTCCTGCGCGCAGATCCCGACCTTGGTCACCCGCTTGCCGCCCGAGACCTTGGCCACGGCGCGGCCGCAGTCGATGCGGATGCCGGCCGCCCGGGCCTCTTCCATCAGCGCGCCACCGCCGGCGTTGCGGGCATCGAGCACCCGCAGCACCTCGACCCCGGCGCGTTTCAGCGCGATGGCGGTGCGATAGGCGTCGTCGTTGTTGGTGACCACGATCACCCGCTGGCCCGGCGTGACGCCGTAGTTGACCACGTAGTCGCGCATCGCCGAGGCCAGCATCACGCCCGGAACGTCATTGCCGGCGAAGCTCAGCGGGCGCTCGATGGCGCCGGTGGCGGTGATCACCTGGGCGGCGCGGATCCGCCACAGCCGGTGGCGCGGGCCGTCCGTTTCAGGCGCGTGATCGCCCAGCCGCTCGTATCCCAGCACATAGCCGTGGTCATAGACCCCCGACCCCATGCAGCGATTGCGCAGGGTGACGTTGGGCATGGCTTGCAGTGTCGCCAGCGTGGCGGCGATCCAGTCTTCCGGCGCCTGCCCGTCGATCTCGCCGCCGTCCACCGGGGTGCGGCCGCCCCAATGGGCGGTCTGTTCGATCAGCAGCACCTTGGCGCCGCTCTCTGCCGCCGATTTCGCGGCGGCCAGCCCGGCCACGCCGCCACCGATCACCACCACGTCGGCGAAGAAATAGAAATGCTCGTAACTGTCGGCGTCGCGCTCTTTCGGGGCCTTGCCGAGACCCGCCGACTGCCGGATGAACGGTTCGTAGATGTGTTTCCAGAACGGCCGGGGGTGGATGAAGGTCTTGTAATAAAACCCGGCCGGAAGGAAGCGGGCAAAGGCGCTGTTCACCGCGCCCACGTCGAAATCGAGGCTGGGCCAGTGGTTCTGGCTCTGCGCGCTCAGCCCGTCGAACAGCTCGGTGGTGGTGGCGCGCTGGTTCGGCTCGAACGCCGCCCCCTGCCCGAGACCGACCAGCGCGTTGGGTTCCTCGCCGCCGCTGGCGACGATGCCGCGCGGGCGGTGATACTTGAACGAGCGGCCGACCAGCATCTGGTCGTTGGCCAGAAGCGCCGAGGCGAGCGTGTCGCCGGCAAAGCCCCGCAGGCTCTTGCCGTTGAAGCTGAAGGTGACGGGGCGGGCACGGTCGATCAGACGGCCCTGATTGGCGAGGCGAGTGCTCATGCGGGGACCCTTTCGCAGCGGGCAGCAAGCGCGATGTGAGTATTTTTAAAGAGAAGAAGGCTCATTCGAACTCTCTCCATTTCCAGCCGGGGCGTTTGGCGGTGATCGCGTCACGGATTTCTTGCGGCGGTTCGGTGGTCTGGGCGGGATAGGTGCCGAAGACCTCGAGAGTCATGGTGCAGCGGGCGGCGTGGAACCACTTGCCGCAGCCGTTGGCATGGCGCCAGCGTTCGAAATGCACGCCCTTGGGGTTCTCGCGCGCGAAGAGGTAATCGCGGAACTCGTCGTCCGTGGCGCCGGGGCCGAAGCGTTTCAGATGCGCCTCGCCGCCCGGGGACAGCTCGGTTTCCTCGGCGTCGACGCCGCAATAGGGGCAGTGAAGGATCAGCATCGGGTCATCCTTTCGGCAAGTGGCGTCCGGGGGTCGCGCCCGGCCTGAAGGGAAGCGGCGGGTCGGGTGCAGCGCAGGCCACCGGCCCGCGCGGGGTCACGTGCGGCCATCAATGCGCCACCCCCGCGGCGACGCTTTCGTCGATGAAACGTCCCTCGGTGAAGCGGTCGAGCGAGAACTCCTCGGCCAGCGGCGACTGCCCCTTGGCCATCAGTTCGGCCATGGCCCAGCCGGAGCCGGGGATCGCCTTGAACCCGCCGGTGCCCCAGCCGCAGTTGATGAAGACCCCCTCGACCGGGGTCTGCGAGATGATCGGCGAGCGGTCGCCGGTCATGTCGACGATGCCGCCCCATTGGCGCAGCATCTTGAGGCGGGAGATCATCGGAAAGGTCTCGATCAGCGCGCGCACGGTTTCCTCGACATGGTGGAAGCTGCCGCGCTGGGTGTAGTTGTTGAAGCTGTCGGTGCCGCCACCGATCACCATCTCGCCCTTGTCGGACTGGCTCATGTAGCCGTGCACCGTGTTGGCCATCACCACCACGTCCATGCAGGGCTTGATCGGCTCGGAGACCAGCGCCTGCAGCGCCACGCTTTCGATCGGCAGGCGGAAGCCGGCCATATCGGCCAGTGCACCGGAATGGCCCGCCACCACGATACCCAGCTTGTCGCAGTCGATCGCGCCCTTGGTGGTGTCGACGCCGGTGACCTTGCCGCCGTCGCGACGCACGCCGGTAACCTCGCATTGCTGGATGATGTCCATGCCCATGGCCGAACAGGCCCGGGCATAGCCCCAGGCCACCGCGTCGTGGCGCGCGGTGCCGCCGCGCGCCTGCCACAGCCCGCCCAGCACCGGATAGCGCGGCCCATCTAGGTTGATGATCGGCACCAGTTCCTTGACCCGCGCCGGACCGATCCATTCGGTCGCCACCCCTTGCAGCGCATTGGCATGCGCGGTGCGCTGGTAGCCGCGCACCTCATGCTCGGTCTGGGCCAGCATGATCACCCCGCGCGGCGAGAACATGACGTTGTAGTTCAGATCCTGGCTCAGCCCCTCATAGAGCGAGCGGGCCTTTTCGAAGATCGCGGACGAGGAGTCCTGCAGGTAGTTGGAGCGGATGATGGTGGTGTTGCGGCCGGTGTTGCCGCCGCCGAGCCAGCCCTTTTCCAGCACCGCGACATTGGTGATGCCGAAGTTCTTGCCGAGGTAATAGGCGGTGGCGAGCCCGTGGCCGCCGGCGCCGACGATCACCACGTCATAGCGCCGTTTCGGCGTGGCCGCGCGCCAGGCGCGACCCCATCCCGTGTGATCGCTCAAAGCCTCGCGGGCGACGGCAAAGGCGGAGTATCGTTTCATGGGCGAATCCGATCGGTTTGTCTGCGGCCTTCTATGCCCCCTAGCCGCTGTCGGGCCGCGACGCAAATCGCCGTTTGATATAACAGTTGCGACATGTCGGCCCCTTGCGGCAGTTTGCCCTTTTTTCGTGCGTCCGTGCCCTATAGATCAGGATGAAACGGGAGTGCTCATGACGTTCTGGATTATCATAACCCTGATGGCGCTGGCCGCCTCCGCGCTGCTTGTCCTGGCGCTGATGCGAACCCAGGGCGGCGGTGGGCCGGCGGCGGCCTATGACCTGCGGGTGTACCGCGACCAGCTCAAGGAGGTCGACCGCGACCTTGCCCGTGGCGTGATCGGAGAGGCCGACGCCGAGCGGACCCGCGCCGAGGTGTCGCGCCGGATCCTGGCCGCCGATGCCGCCGCGCGCAAATCGCAGGACCGGAGCGGCGCACCGCAGGCCGTCACCATGGTGACGGCGGTGGGCCTGGCGGTGATGGTGATCGCCGGCTCCGTGCTGCTGTATCGCGGACTGGGGGCGCCGGGGTACGGCGACCTCGGATTGCGTTACCGGATCGAGATGGCGCAGGAGGCGCGCGAGAGCCGCCCGGGCCAGGCGGCCGCCGAGGCGCAGATGCCACCCATGCCGCCGCGCCAGCTGGATGCGGACTACACGGCTCTGGTCGACAAGCTGCGCAGCACCGTCGCCAGCCGCCCCGATGACGCGCGCGGGCATGACCTGCTGGCCCAGCACGAGGCCAACAGCGGCGATTTCCCCGCCGCCTATGCCGCCAAGGCACGGGTGATCGAGATCAAGGGCGACGCGGCCACAGCGCAGGATTACGCCGAATACGGCGAGCTGATGATCATGGCCGCCGGCGGCTATGTCTCGCCGCAGGCCGAGCAGGCGCTGGCCTCGGCGCTGGAACGCGATCGCGGCAACGGGCCGGCGCGCTATTACTGGGGCGCGATGATGGCCCAGACCGGGCGGCCCGACATCGCCTTTCGCATCTGGGAGGAAACCCTGCGCGCAGGACCGCCGGACGCCTATTGGATCGCGCCGATCCGCGGCCAGATCGAGGAGATGGCGGCGCGCGCCGGTGTCGATTATGCCCTGCCCCCCGCTACCGGGGGGGCGCCGATGCTGGCCGGACCCAACTCCGAGGACATGGCCGCCGCCGCCGACATGAGCGCCGAGGAGCGCCAGGACATGATCCGCGGCATGGTCGACCGTCTCTCGGACCGGCTGGCCAGCGACGGCGGCAGCGCGGCGGAATGGGCCCGGCTGATCGGCGCGCTTGGCGTGCTGGGTGATACCGACCGCGCCAAGGCAATCCACGCAGAGGCGCAACAGACCTTTGCCGGGGACTCCGAGGCCTTGGCACAGATCGAGGCCGCCGCGCGCCGGGCGGGGGTGGCAGAGTGATCTGTGATCCCTTCGAGGACTTTGCCGCCGCCCTGCCGCCGATGTCGGCACTGATCGGGCTGGACCTGGGCGACAAGACCATCGGCATCGCGGTCTCCGACCGGATCGGCGCCGCCGCGACACCGATCGAGACGATCCGGCGCAAGAAGTTCACCCCCGATGCCGAGCGGCTGTTACAGCTTGCCCGCAACCGCGAGGTCGGCGGCATCCTGCTGGGCCTGCCACGCAACATGGACGGCAGCGAGGGGCCGCGGTGCCAGGCCACCCGCGCCTTTGCCCGCAACCTGGCCCGGATGACCGATCTGCCGATCGGGTTCTGGGACGAGCGGTTGAGCACGGTTGCCGCCGAACGCGCGCTTTTGGAGGCGGATACGTCCCGAAAGCGTCGCGCAGAGCTGATCGACCATGTCGCCGCCTCGTATATCCTGCAGGGGGCGCTGGACCGGTTGCGTCACATCAGGACGGAAGGCGGCGCATGAACGACCAGGTGTGGAAGCGAGACGAAGTGGACAGCCCCTGTGTGCAGATCTGCGTGGTGCACCCCGAGGAGCGGATCTGTACCGGCTGCCTGCGCACGTTGGATGAAATCGCGCGCTGGTCACGGATGGCCCCGGAGGAACGGCGCGCGGTGATGGATGAGCTGCCCGCCCGCGCCCCGCGCCTGAGGAAACGCCGCGGCGGACGGGCGGCGCGGCTCAAGGGGTGAGTTGACCCGGTCCGCACGTCTCGGACTAAGGCGCCTCCAGCCAGTCGGCCGTGTCGTTTGACAGCAAGGGGCGGAAATAGGCGATCATGCGCCCCTCTTCCGGGGCCTCGGCGCCCTCCTCCCACGGGGCCACGCCGTGCAGGGCCAGCCGGTGCAGCAGATAGGCCTCGCCCGGGCGGGCCGGCAGCGGGACACGGCGGCAGCTGTCGAAGATGCTGGCGCGGGCGGCCCGGTACGGCTCGGTCAGGTCCACCCCGCCCCAATCCTGCGGATCGTAATCCTCGAGCGCATCGGCCAGCGCCGCGCGGAGGATCGAGTGGCTGCCCTCCCACACTACCAGCGGCGCGGCGCCGGGACCGGTGTCGGTCAAGGGCAGACCTAGAATGAAGGCGTGCCGCTCGTCGATGTGGCGGCGTCGGTCCAGCCCGATCGGCTTGAGCCCGTCGAGATGCGCCGCGTCGCGCCGCTGGCGATAGCGAAAGGCGGCGTCCCCCTCTCCCTCTCTCGGGCGCGGATAGCCCGGCCAGATCACCGAGACCTGCGCCGGGTGCAGTGGCGGCAGCCCGCCGAGATGGGTCTCGATGAAGTCTACCGCCGGGCCGGACAGCGGGGCGGAGCCACCGATGCGGCCTTGGGAATCGTTGGGCAGCGCATCAACGCCGATGAACCAGGTGCCATCGCACACGTGCCACCCGGCATGGGCCGGATCGCGCACCGCCGCCAGTGCCGCGACCCTTGCATGGGCCGCCCAGTCCCGCACGCGCGAATCCGGGCCGAACCGGACCCAGCCGCGCGCGAAGAACCTCTCTACCACCCCAGCGCCTTGCGCAGCATGTTCAGCGCCACCAGGATCAGGAACACCGCAAAGATGCGCTTGAGCCGCTTGGGATCGGTCTTGTGCGCCAGTTTGACCCCCAGCGGCGCCGTCGTCAGGGTCATCGCGATGACCACCAGGAAGGCGGGGATGTTGACCGCGCCCACGGTCAGGGGCGGACGCTGCGCCGCATCGATCGGCAACAGCAGGAAGCCCGCCACCGAGGGCACCGCGATGATCACGCCAAAGCCCGCAGCCGTGGCCACGGCCCGGTGGATCGGGATGTTGTACAGGCTCATCAACGGCACGCCGAAACTGCCGCCGCCGATCCCCATCAGCACCGAGAGAAAGCCGACAAAGGGCGACACCAGCGCGCGCCGCAGGCCCGTCGGCATCGTTTCTCCCAGGCGCCATTCGGATTTGCCGAGGCCCAGGTAGAGCCCGATCACGATGCCCAGCCCGCCGAACAGCGCCTGCAGCATGTCCGAGCGCAGGGCCGAGGCCACCAGGACGCCCAGCACCGCGCCCAGGGCGATCCCCGGCCCCCAGCCGCGCAGGATCCACCACTCGACCGCGCCCTTCTTGTTGTGGCTCAGCACCGAGCGCACCGAGGTCACGATGATGGTGGCCAGCGAGGTCGCCAGACACATCTGCATCAACTGCGGGCCACCATAGCCAAGGGTTTGGAAAGCAAAGAAAAACGACGGAACCAGCACGATCCCGCCGCCGACCCCCAGAAGGCCGGCCAGAACCCCGGCAAGCCCACCGATGACCAACAGCATCACCAGCATTTCCAACAGCAACATCGTATCGGGCATCGGGGGTCCTCGGGTTCGGTCTCGGGTTCGCCGCTGCCTTACACCCTTCCCCGACCGGGGACCAGCGGCCCGCGCGCCTTATCCCGCAACGGGTTGCCCTGGTGTCGCGGTGGTGATCCGTTCCAGCGCCTGTTCCACCAGGTCGGGGCCGGCACCGGGGCGCGTGGCGCCCTCGGACAACACCCGCCGCCAGGCCCGGGCGCCCGGCCGCCCGGCGAACAGCCCCAGCATGTGCCGCGTCACCTGATGCAGCCGCCCACCCGCCGCCAGGTGACCTTCGATATAGGGCAGCATGGCCCGCGCCACCCGCACCGGATCGGTGGCCGTGCCGGTGCCGAAGATCTCCGGATCGGCCCGCGTCAGAATATCGGCGGGGCTGTGATAGGCGGCGCGCCCGATCATCACCCCGTCGAGCCCGGCCTCGAGGAACGCCTTTGCCTCTTCCAGCGAGGCGATGCCGCCGTTGACCGAGATGTGAAGATGCGGAAACATCGCCTTCATCCGCATCACCAGGTTGTAATCGAGCGGCGGGACATCGCGGTTCTCCTTGGGCGACAACCCCTGCAGCCACGCCTTGCGCGCATGGATGGTGACCCGCCCGCAGCCCGCGGCGGAGATCCGCGACAGGAACTCCGGCAGCACCTGCTCGGGGTCCTGGTCGTCCACCCCGATGCGGCATTTCACCGTGACCTCCACCTCGACCGCATCGCGCATCGCGGCGACACACTCGGCCACCAGCGGCGCCTTGGTCATCAACACCGCGCCGAAGGTGCCCGATTGCACCCGGTCCGACGGGCAGCCGCAGTTGAGGTTGATCTCGTCATAGCCGGCCGCCGCGCCCAGCCGCGCCGCCTGCGCCAGTTCGGCCGGATCGGAGCCGCCCAGTTGCAGCGCGACCGGATTCTCCTCGGGGGCATGGTCGAGCAGATGCAGCGCCCCGCCCCGCACCAGCGCCGGCGCGGTCACCATCTCGGTATAGAGCAACGCCTCCCGGCTGAGCAGCCGGTGGAAATAGCGACAATGCCGGTCGGTCCAGTCCATCATGGGTGCAACGGCAAGCCGAGAAGCAATACACGCCTTTGATTTTGCTTCGCTAATCATCTTTTGCCCATCAGCCACTCACACTCGAAAACACCCCATTATGTCGGTTTATGCCGTATTCTGGTGGGTTTCGCGAACCGCGTTGCTACGGCGTAGCAACTCACTTGGCAACCCTTCCAAGCGCTCGAGTGGCCCTCCAGCGCAGTCAGAGCGTCCCGATTTCCGGGGTTCTGGTCTCGGACCAACCTTCTGTCTGCAATCGACCAAGGAAGTCCTTCCATGTCCGCAAGCATCATCAAAGTTCCCGGCAAGCGAGTTGCCGCCCCTTTCCATCTCCCCAGAATGAAAAGGCGCATGATGACAGTGCACCGACCAAGCGCCCTCCGCAGAGGAGGTCCAAGGCGTGATCGGATCGCCGCCGCAACGACGCGTCCAAGTCTCGCAGTGTCGAACCCAACATTCAAGAGATGCCAAGCGCGAATGGAAAATGCTCCTATCGCGTCCAGATCCGCAAGACGGTTCAGGGGCAAAGCATCAGCTTCTCCAAGACTTTCTCCAAGCTTGCCATGGCGGGAAGATGGAAGAAGAGGAAGCTCGCTGAAATCGACGACACTTCCTACAGTGCTTAGTCCAAGTTATTCGGAAAGCCATTTCCGCAACCAGTCAAAAGGATCGTTTCGAATCCGAACCGACGCCCTGTTGCCTAAAGGATCAGCGCGACGCGGTCTTTGGCTGACATGGTACAACGAGCAAAGCCAGCTTTTCGCCGTCGAGCCCTCAGGGAGGAGCCGAACGCCATGGCAAGGCGGCGCCAACTCACGGCCCCAAGAATCTGCATTCCTGCGGGCCTCAAACGTGGGGGTTCACCCCCGGCATTCGGCGGAGCGGTTCACCCAAAATCAGCCCCACCAAATGCCGGACTTAACACTTACGCGTGCCGGCGCGCCTTGTTTGCGCCGGCACGGACGGCCTTCAGTTTAATTCTTGACCGTATCTTCGAGAAAGAACCGCCCAAGCGGGTTCTGATAAAAGCCTTCGATGTTGCTTTGCGTCACGTTGCGGTAAGGGCTGTAATATAGATCGATCCAGTTCACGTCCTCCTTGGCCATTTTCTGCAAGTCGACATACATGGCCTCGCGCTTGGCCTCGTCCATCTCGACGCGAGCTGCCGCCACCAGATCCTTGACTTCGGGATTGGTGTAGTTGGTCATGTAGTTGTTGTTGGAATCGTGACCCAGGACGAAGGTCGTCTTCTGGTCGGGGTCGATCACATCCTTGGTCCAGTACATGACCGACAGGTCATACTCGCCGGCCACCAACATGTCCCATGTCTGGCTTGGGTCCATCTTCTGCAGATTCACAGTGATACCCGCCTCGTCCAGTTGCTGCTGCAGCAGAACGGCGATCTGCTCGTCCACTTGGTCGCCCGCATTGACAAGGTAGTCCAACGTCAAGCCCTCGGCTCCCGCTTCGGCCAGCATCTCCTTGGCCTTCTCGGGATCATGCGGGCGCTGCAGGTTGTCTTCGTAGTGATAGAGCGACCCCTTGGGGATATAGGAATAGGCCACCTCGCCGATCCCGAAGGTCACGGCATCCACGATGGCCTGCTTGTCGATGGCCATGTCCAGCGCCTGACGTACCGCCTTCTTGTCCAACGGCGGATTGGCGTGGTTGATGAGCAGATGATCCTCACGGGTAGACTGGTCCAGATGCACCTTAAGATTGGGATCGGCTTTCAGATCCTCGATCCGCGCGAAGGGCACGAAGATGGCGGCATCGATCTCGCCCGCCTGCACCTTAAGGATGCGGGTGTTGTCATCGGGGATCGAAATCCATTCGACGCCATCAAGGCTGACACGGTCCGCCTCCCAGAAATTGGGGTTCTTGGCCAGGATCACGCGATCGCCGCGCAGCCAGTCCTCGACCGAGAAGGCGCCCGAGGCGATGGGCCGCTCAGCATAGGCCTCGACGCCCATTTCCTCCATGCCGGCCTTCGAGATGATTGACGCGCCCGGCATGGCGAGCGACGCAAGGAACGGCGCCGAGGCGCCGGAGAGCCTGACCACGAGCGTCTGGGGATCAGGCGTCTCCATGTTCTCGATGATCTGGTAGCTATCGGACCAAAGCGAGCCCTCGTCATCCCGGATGCGCTCCAACGAGAATTTGGCGTCCTCTGACGTGATCTGGCTGCCGTCCGAGAACTTCGCGTCCCGCATCTTGAACGTGTAGGTCGCGCCGTCCTCGCTGACTTCCCAGCTTTCGGCCAGACCCGGTTCCAGCTTGGTGCCGGATTTGTCGACGCGCACCAGCACGTCATACACATTGGCGAAGACCCAGAAGTCGATATTCTGCGCGGTGGCGATTGGATCGAAGGTGGTGCCGTCCTCGCGGCGACCGATGGTCAGAACGCCTGCGGCCTCGGCGATGCCGGTACCGGTCATCAGTGCGGCTACGGAAACGGCGGCGAGATAGCGAGTGAATCTGCTCTTCAGCATGTCATAGTCCTTTCGTGAGGGGTTGCGGATAGGGTCTCCGACAGGTTGCCTCCTGCCTCGTTCAGTCTGCCGCCGGGCGCCAGGATGCAGGCGGCACGATGCGCTCGGGGCCCCACCAGCGGCGGCACAGCGGCGCAGCATTCGGGGCGGGCCAGCGGGCAGCGCGGATGAAAAGCGCAGCCCTGGGGCAGATCGACCGGGCTTGGCGGCTCGCCTGGCAAAGGTGCCGAGGGCAAACCGCGCGCCGGGTCGATTTCGGGGATCGCCTCGATCAGCGAGCGGGTGTAGGGATGGCGCGGATCCTTGAAGACTTCCTCGGTCGGGCCTTCCTCAACGATGCGCCCCAGATACATCACCGCGATCCGGTCGCAGAGGCGCCGTACCATGGCCAGGTCATGCGCGATGAAGATCATGCCCAGATGCATGCGCTGACCCAATTCCATCAGTAGGTTGATGATCTGTCCCTGGATCGACACGTCCAGCGCCGCGACGCATTCATCGGCCACAATCAGCCGCGGCTCGATTGCCAGCGCGCGAGCAATGCCGACCCGCTGGCACTGGCCCCCGCTCAGATCACCGGGACGACGATCCATCAATGCCGGGTCCAGCCCGACAAGGTCCAGAAGCTCGGCAATTCGTGCCTCGGCGGCGCCGGGGCCCACCTTGCCATGAACGTATAGCACTTCGCCGATCGCCTGCCTGACCGTCAGGCGCGGATTGAGTGAGCCGTAGGGATCCTGAAAAATCATCGCGGTTTCGCGCCGCAGCCGCGCAAGATCCTCGCGGCGGGCGCGGGCCATGTCCTGCCCGTCCAAGAAGACTTCGCCCGCTGTCACCTCACCCAGCCGCAAGATAGCCCGACCAAAAGTGCTCTTGCCGCTGCCGCTTTCACCGACAAGACCTACGGTTTCCCCTGCGGCGACTCGCATGGACACGTCCGAAACAGCGCTCAGGCTGCGGGGCGGGCCAAGACCCATCCGGCTGCGGGCCATGGAAAATTCCACGCTCAGGTTGCGCACATCAAGAAGGACCGGATCGCTCATGTCTTCGCCTCCGTACGCATCCCCACCGGGTGGTGGCAGGCGCATGCATGGCTGGGCTCGGCCTCATCCAGCGATGGCTGAAGCTTGGCACACAGTGCATTCGCCGCTTCGCAGCGCGGATGAAAACGGCAACCCGCAGGCATGTCGGCGGGGTTCGGCGGTTGACCAGGGATAGTGTGGACCGGCCCGGTGCCACCCTCGCTGCTGGGCTGGCATGCGATCAACCCAGCCGTGTAGTGATGGCGCGGACGGTGAATAACCTCGTCCTTGGGGCCGTACTCACACACGCGCCCCGCATACATCACCGCAACGGTATCGCAGAGCTGATAGACAACCCCAAGATCATGTGTGATGAAGATGATCGACAGGCCCCGCTCGTCCCTCAATTGCTGCAAGAGCCGCAGAATCTGGGCCTGCACCGTGACGTCAAGCGCTGTCGTCGGCTCGTCCGCGATCAGGATGTCCGGATCACAAGCCAGCGCCACGGCGATCATCGCGCGTTGGCGCATCCCGCCCGAGAACTCATGCGTATAGGCATTGGCACGACTTTCCGGATCGGGGATCCCGACCTGCCGCAGAATATCCAGCATCCGCGCCCATGCCTCGGCGCGGCCAATACCGCGATGGTGACGGATGCTCTCGGCGATTTGGCGACCGATGGACATCACGGGGTCCAGATGGCTGGCGGGGTTCTGGAAAATCATACCGATCCGCCGCCCGCGCACGCCGGTCATTTCGCGCGGAGTCAAGGCCAGCACATCGCCCCCGCCCTCAAGCTGGACCGAACCACCTGTCACCTTCAATCGGCTACTGGGCAGAAGGCGGATCAGCGCGCGGCAGGTCATGCTCTTGCCCGATCCGCTCTCGCCCACGATCCCGAGGATCTCGCCCTTGCGCAGCGTGAAGGACACGCCGTCGATGATGGTGTGCGACGTGCGCATATCCTCATAGGCCACGCTGAGATTTGTCACGGTCAGGATGGGGGCGTCAGTCATTCTCGCACCCCCAGAGCTTCTCCCAGACCGTCGGCCAGCAGACTGAAACCCATCGCCAGCGTCACGATAGCAATTCCCGGAAACGTGGTGATCCACCAGGCGGTCGTAATGAAGCCTTGCCCCTCGGCGATCATGATGCCCCACTCCGCGACAGGCGGCTGAACGCCAAGGCCAAGATAGCTGATTGCGGCACCGTTCAGCAGAACCAGCACCGCGTCCGACATCGAAAAGACAACAGAACTGAGGATGGCGTTGGGCATGATGTGGCGAAACATCACTCGCGTGTTCGAGTACCCCAGGCTTACAGCGGCCATGGCGAAATCGGACGACTTCAGAACAAGGAACTGCGCGCGTATCAACCGGGCGTAGGATACCCAACCGACCAGCGCCATCGCGACGTAGAAGCTCCCCAGTCCCGGCCCGATGATCGTGATGATCGCCAACATCAGGACGAGAAATGGAAAGGCCAGAACCACGTCGATGACCCGCATGAAAACCGTGTCCACCCAGCCCCCGAAAAAGCCTGATATGCTGCCGGCGATCGTGCCGATGACGAAGGGAAAGACCACGCCAAAGAGCGCGATCTGCAGGTCGATCCGCGCGGCCCAGATGACGCGTGACAGGATATCCCGTCCGAAATTGTCGGTGCCCAGCGGATGCGCCCACGACGGCGGCTGAAGCCGCACAGCGGCATCCTGATAGATCGGATCGTAAGGGGCCAACAGCGGCGCAAGCAAAGCGATCAACAACCAAGCGATCAAGATACCCGCACCCAACAACAGTGGCGTGACCCTGCCCGGCCATCTGATTCCGCGCATGCGAAGTTTGGCGACGGCGTTCACAGCTTGACCCTCGGGTCTATCGTCACTGTCAGTATGTCGGCGAGAAAGTTCACCAGCACCGTCGCGCAGGCAAACACCATCGCAACACCCTGCACGACCATGTAATCTCGAGTGAAGATGCCCCGCACCAAGAGCTGGCCCATTCCGGGGATGGCAAATACCGTCTCGATCACGACCGATCCGCTGATAAGCCAGCCGATATTGACCGCCAGAAGGTTGACCGTCGGCACCAGCGAATTTGGTACGACGTGCCGCCAGAAAACGACGTTCTCCGGCAGTCCTCGCGCGCGCGCAGCTGTGGCCTGATCAGATTGAAGCTCGGACAGGATCGAGGCGCGCAGATTGCGCGTCAGCACAGCCGCCAGCGCGAGACCGGTGGTCAGGCAGGGCAGTGTCATGTGATGCACCTTGTCCCAGAACGTGCGGCCATAGCCGGTCACTGGAAACCAGCCCAACTGAACCGAGAAGAGCAGGATCAACATGATCGCCAGCCAGAACGCAGGAAAGCCGAGGCCCGCAGTCGAAATGATGCGGATCAGGTGATCCGCCCAGCTTCCACGCCGCCGGGCCGCTATGGCGGCCATGGGCGTGGCGATCAGAAGCGCCAGCAGAACGCTGCCGATCACCAGCACCAGCGTCGGCTCAATGCGGGTTGCGATCAGTTTCAGAACGTCGACCTTGTAGAGGATCGATTTGCCCAACTCGCCCTTGAAGAGGTTCTTCACAAAATAAAAATATTGCAGCCACAGCGGCTCATCCAACCCGAACTGCTCGCGCACGCGGGCCAGCGCTGTTTCGGTTGTACGCGGCCCCAAAAGAACGCGCGCCGGATCACCCGGGATCGAACGGACCAGCACGAAAGTGATGATGCTGATGCCCACCAACACCGGGACCAACTGGAGCGGTCGATAGAGGACAAAGCGATAGCGGCTCATTCGACGACCCTGTCGACATCGTTCAAGAACGCCGTCAGGGCGGCGCGGTAAGCGCGCGGCTCTTCATAGAAGGGCGAGTGCGACGACCGTGCAAATATCTCGATCCGCGAATTGGGCAAAGCGGTGTGCATCCTCATGCCACAAGCCGGAGACAATACATCGTGCATCCCTTGTATCACGAGGCAGGGCCAGTCGAAGTGCTTGAGCGCTGCCAGGCGGTTCCAGTCCTTGAGGTTACCGGTATAATGGTATTCGTTCGGACCCTGCATCGTGTTGAAAATTGCGAAGTTGAAGCCATCCTTCGAGCGTTGCACAGGTAGGGGCCGGTGGTCCATCCGGCGAATATGACGATGATCCAGCAGCGTAATGGCCGCCTCGTAGGCCGGATGATCCAGCCAGCCCAATGCCTCATATCGCTGCATCATCTTGACCGTCTCAGCCCCCAGCGCGTTGCGATGACGTGCGATCTGCTGCAGCAGATGAGGCATGTCGGCACAGGTATTGGCCAAGGTCATGCTGCGCAGCCTGCCTCGGTGCCGCAACGCGTACTCGATGCCGCACCATCCGCCCCAAGAGTGACCCAAGAAATGGACCGACGTGAGGCCGAGCGCATCCAGGACCGTCTCAACCTCATCGGCATATCGGGCGATGTCCCACAGGGACGGATCGGTTGGAGCATCTGACGCGCCGGTGCCCAACTGATCGTAGGAGACAACTCGAAAACCCAGATCGGCCAGCGGCACGTGAGAGTCGCGCAAATAATCACAAGGCAGGCCCGGTCCACCATTCAGGCAGAAAAGCACCCTGTCGCCGCTGCCATAGCTGTATGCGGTAACATTGCCATGGGGAGTTGCGATCTGCGTCACTTCATCGGCGGCGCGGTCGTCCCAGACACGAAAGCCGTCGCCGAGTCGTCCGGTTTCGGCGATGCGCGCCATCATGCTTGCGATGCCCTTTCGAGAAACTTGAGAAGCGCTGGAAAATAAACCTCAGGTTCTTCGAAGAATGGCATATGGCTGCTATTGGGAAAGACATGAATCTCGGAATCAGGTAGCTGATCATGCATCAGCCGAGCACAGGCGGGCGTCAGTTCGTCGTGCTGGCCGGTCGTGATCAGGCACGGCACAGTAATTCTGTGCATATCGGGGATGCGGTTCCACTCAGCCATGTTGCCGGTATAAAGAAACTCGTTCGGCCCCTGCATCGTGCCGTATGGCCCCATGTTCCAGTCGTCGAGCGAGCGCCTTACAGGCGCGGGCCATTCATCCAACCTGCATACATGGCGATAGTTCAGGATCGTGACAGCGGCCTCATATTCGGGGTGATCAAGCGTGCCCAAAGCTTCATGCCGCTGCATCATAGCCACCGTTTCGGAGCCGAGCGCATCACGGAGACGATTCAACTCCGAGACCAGGTGCGGTATGTTCCCTGCCGTATTTTCCAGGATCAGCGACCGAAGATTGCCCGGATAGGTCAGCGCGTATTCAATGCCAAGCCATCCACCCCAGGACTGGCCGAGAAAATGCACCTTTCCAAGGCCGAGCGCTTTGCGCACGGTCTCGGTCTCCTCCACGTAGCGCTGGATGGTCCAGAGTGCAGGATCGGTCGGTCGATCAGAGTTTCCCGTACCAAGCTGATCCCACGCGACAACGCGGTATCCCTTGGAAGCAAGGCAGGAATGTGAATCACGCAGATAGTCGCAAGGCAGGCCTGGCCCCCCATTTGCACAAAGCACTACATTTTCACCGGTCCCGAAACTGTATGTCTTGACCGTATGGCCGTCGACCGCGACATCCTTGATCTCATCAGGCTCGATTTCAGACCACATGAGCAAAATCCTTTCGTGCTGTCATCTGATGCTAACGACGGGAAAGCACAGGCGTCTACCTGCCAAATTTGATAGTCTTCGCCCGAACAAAAGGTGTAAGGTTAAAGAAGCCACCAGTAGCGGACATCGCCCTAACGGTATGCATACATTCATTGATCAATTTAAGTGCAATGTCGGCGAGTCTGCCTCCATCTCGGGCGTCGTGGATGCCGCTCATGGTGCTGCGCGGCAGGCTGGATTTGACGCCATCATCTATGACTACAGCCCCGTGGCCACGACGCCTGAGGGCACGCTGGTCATTCCCAGTCATCTCAGCCATCGTCGCGTCCCCCGGGACATGCGCTACCTTTGGTGTGAGCAGAAGTATCACCAACACGACCCTGTGCAGCAAATCGCCCTGACACGCAGCGCACCATTTGCCTGGTCCTACCGCCAGCAGGGCAGGAACACCGTGCTTGCCCGCCATCTGAAAGGCGAACATGCACCCGTCTCGGCCTATTTGCACGACACGGGTTTGACGTGCGGTATAACCGTGCCGCTGCATCGCACTACGGGCGGATTTGCCACCTTCACCGTAATTCAGAAGGATGCCGGGCCCCTCTTCGTGCATGAAACGCGAGATATGCTGCAACGGGTGGGGTTGATGGGCCAAATCATGCATGAGGCGGCCTTGGCCCGCTTTACCAGCAAGGAGAAACGGGCCACTGTCGCGATGCTTACCCCTCGTGAAGCTGAATGCCTGCATTACTCTGCGCAAGGATACACCGCCAAGCAGATTGCGGACCTCATCAGCCGCTCGGTCCCGACAGCGACACTCCATTTGAAATCCGCCACCGCCAAGTTGGGCGCACGCAACCGCGCACACGCCGTAGCGCTCGCGTTGCACTACCGCCTGATTGAATTGTGACCAAGCGTCTCGAGCGGCCGCCTTCTCCAGCGAACCCTGTAACCGGCCTTGGTTCAAATGCCTTCATCTGATCTCCTCCCATTGACTTCAATTTCGCTTGGGATTTCAGCGGTGTGTCAGCCATCTGTAACACCGCATTGACCTACTTGGACCTGCCACGAGATTGCGCCGCTCCTTTGGCCACGTATCGTGTCGCAAAGGAGACTACAGATGGCATCACGACCGACCGAAGAGTTCCGTTGCAAAACCGTACGGCCAGACCAGCGAAGGGGCACAAGACCTATCCTTATCTACTGAAGGGGCCGACGGTCGAGCGACCGAACCAGGTTTGGCGCTCGGACATCACCTACATGCCCAGCCCCACCCGCATAACCCTCGAAAGCAATGGGAAAATCCGGCCGCAGCCGGATCGGGAGAACGCTTTCGCGAGGGCAAGCGGCGGAGGGGATGGGACTTGGGGCGAACGTTCTCTGCTCCAGGCGAAGTTCAGCGCAGGAGCCGCGCGGGTTTGTTGGCCTTGCCCCATTCTGGATCAACCGTGGCACCTGCCCTCAAGCATCGTGGACCGCATGGCAGGTCAGCGCCGCGCCGGCATCCATGGGTTCGACCTCCAGAAGAGACCGCTTATGCCGCAGGTTACAGCCCTCGGACAGCATTGTGCCGTTGCCGAAATGCACCGGCAGTATCAATAGCCAAGACACCTCCACCGCATCGGCACGCAACCCGCGGCATGTGACAGAGTGCGTGGTACTCGTCTTGATTACATGCACATTCGCGCTAATGTGCGTTTGTTAGAATCACAACAGTCATGGTCACAAGATGCAAGACAGTCCCTGGAAGATCGCCCTTGATGAGTTCCTGCACGTCGGGGGGGCGCTCGTCATCATCATCGCCGTCGTGTCGGTGCTCACCGGCATCGTGCGCGAATATATCCCGCAGGAAAAACTTCAGAAGAAACTGGCAAAACACGAGAAGCGCGGCCCGCTGATGGGAGCGCTTCTGGGCACGCTCACGCCCTTTTGCAGTGCATCGATGGTGCCGGTAGTCATGGGCATGGCCGAGGTGGGCGCCTCGATGGGCACGATCTTCGGTTTCCTGATCTCGGCACCGTTGTGCAACTTCGTGGTAGTCGGACTGATCCTGGCGACCTTCGGCGTCAAGGTGACACTGGTCTATATCGTCATCACGTTGGGCGGGGCGATCCTGTCGGGCTATCTGATCGGCCTGACGCCCCTGAAACACGCGGTGCGGCGTAACCTGTCCGCGCCGGCCGCAACTTGTGGTGCCGCGCCTGCCTCGGCGTGCAGCGCAGCCTCGGCCCCCACATGCGGGGGAACACCCGCCGTGGCCACGACAAGCTGTGCTGCCACCTCGACGTCTGGCTGCGACGACACGGGCGTGCCAATTGTCTTTTCAGCCGATACGGCAGCCTCTACCCACGCAACGCTGCCCCATGCGCAGCGCATCCGTGCTTCGATGCCCTTCGCCCTCGCCCTGTTTAAACGGATCATCCCTTACGTCTTGATCGGCGCCGTGATCAGCGCCCTGTCGGCGGCGTTCCTGCCTGCGGATATGGTCGAGAAATACGTCGGCAGCGACAGCTGGTACGCGATCCCGATTGCCGCCGGTATCGGCGTGCCGCTGTACTTGCGTATCGAGATGGCACTGCCCTTGCTTCAGGTCCTGATTGCCAAGGGTATGGGCATGGGCGCTGCCATGGCGCTGCTGATCGGTGGCACCGGGGCCAGCCTGCCTGAAATCGCGATCATTTCGTCGATCCTCAAGCCTAAGGCCGTGGTCGCTTTTGTCGTCACGGTGCTGACGCTTGCCATGATCGGAGGGGCGTTCTTTGTTGTCATCGCCTAACGCCGGCGCTCAAGGGAAATCACCGCGAGGACAACAAGCTCGGATCGGCCTGTTGCTTTGCGGTGATACGCCCGAGGCCCTGCAACCCAAGTTTGGCACCTACGCCGAATGCCTCGTGCAGCGGTTCCAGCTTGGAGCGGCGCGCATCAGGGTCTGGCATGTCCACAAGGGCGAGCTGCCGCGCGATGTCGGCGAGGCCGATGCCTATCTCGTCGGAGGAAGCCCGGCGAGCGTCTTTGACCAGCATGAATGGATCGCCCAGCTCACCGGTTTCATTCGTCGCGCCCATGCCGGGAAACGGCGGCTTGCCGGGATCTGTTTCGGGCACCAGATCATCCACCATGCCCTGGGTGGCCGGGTCGAACGCGCAGCCGGAGGCTGGGGTCTCGGCGTCTATTCAGTGGGCTTGACCCGCAAACTGCCCAAGCTGCCGGTCCGGCAACAGTTGTCCCTGCCGGCCATGCACCGTGATCAGGTGGTTCAACCCGCCCCTGACCTGAACCGCTATGCCGGTTCCGATTTCTGCCCAAACTACTTCACCGGCCTCGAGGGCCAGGTGCTGACTCTCCAAGGGCATCCTGAATTCACAATTCCGTTCCTCGATGCCTTTCTATCGGTGAGTTCCCATCGCTTCGATGCCCAAGTTCTGGAGCGCGCTCGCTCCAGCCTGCTTTTACCTGAAGACAGCAAGGGCATGTGTCATGTCATTCGCCGCTTCCTCCTCGCCACACCGCAGACCGCAAAGGAACCCGTACGATCATGAAACTTGGCCGTTTGTTGAACTTCTGCCCCTACACGCATCTGTGGCGGGCTATGAAACACGCCGTGACGACGCGCAGGCTGCCGCAGTCCGCCCGCTCGGGCGCCAGTATCGCTCTGCTCGGGATATTCTGCCCTCTTTTCTGGATCGCACTGCTGAGAGGGGCGAGCAAAGGCGAAATCCTGTTCCACGCGACCCATTCCGGCGTCGTGATCCTGGTCGGAGTTGGCATGATGCTGGCCTCCTTGGCGAAAGACGGTGGCAGCCACTGAGATCCCACCACCGCGTTGCTGCCTGCCGTTGGCTTAGGTAGTCTCAACGAAGGATTGCCAGGGAATAACGGGATGGATGATCGCTATATCGAAGTGCTCAAGGCCATAGCCGAGCCCCACCGCCTTCGGCTGTTCTGGCTGCTGTTGCAGGTAAACGAACGCATCTGCGTGGCCGAGGCAATGGATGTGCTGGGCGAGACCCATTACAATGTCTCCCGCAACCTGAAGATCCTGCTACGGGCGGGCCTGGTCCGTGCCGAGAAGGATGGCAAATGGGTATTTTACACCCTCAGCCCCAAGGACGACACATTTCACCGCAGCCTTTATGACGCCGTGCGCGCAATCCACGCGACCGAATTCAAGGAGGAAATCAAGAGATGCCGCCTGCGCCTGAGCTTGCGCCAGGACGGGCGCTGCGTAGTCGGCCCGGGAAGCCCCGAATGGGAAAAGATCTGCCGCGCCGAGACCGGGTGAAGTGCGCGCGGGGCGAGGTGTTTTGCTCAAGCAGCCGGCACAGCATGACGGGACTTGTGAACCGCCCCGGGTTTGCCGGAGGCTGATTGCAGTTAGTTACGCGGCTCGTTCCTCAGTTTCCATAGCCGCATAGAAATTGGCCTCTGCTTCTGCCGGCGGAATGTTCCCGATAGGCTCAAGCAGACGGCGGTTGTTAAACCAGTCCACCCATTCGAGTGTTGCGTATTCCACTGCCTCGAAGTTGCGCCAAGGGCCGCGGCGGTGAATGACCTTGGCCTTGAACAAGCCGTTGATCGTCTCGGCCAGGGCATTGTCGTAACTGTCTCCGACGCTGCTGACAGAGGGCTCGATAGCAGCTTCTCCCAACCGCTCTGTGTACTTGATCGACAGGTATTGGCTGCCGCGGTCGGAGTGGTGAACAAGCCCCATCGCCTTTGTCGGCCGCCGCTCGTGAACAGCCTGCTCCAGAGCATCGAGAACGAACCCGGCATGCGCCGAGGTGCTGACACGCCAACCAACGATCTTGCGGGCATAGGCATCGATAACGAAGGCGACATAGGTGAACCCCTTCCAGGTGGCAACATAGGTGAAATCGCTAACCCAGAGCATGTTGGGCGCGGGCACACGGAACTGCCGGTTCACCTTGTCCAGCGGGCATGGCGCCTTCTTGTCGGGAACCGTGGTCTTGTGCGGCTTGCCCCGGATGATGCCTTGAATACCCATGCTCTTCATCAGCCGGCCAACCGTGCAGCGGGCGACGTCAAAACCTTCCCGCTGCAATTGCCGCCAGATCTTCCGCACGCCATAGACCCGCCAGTTCTCTTCGAAAACACGCAGGATCTCGGGCCGCAATGCCTGGTCACGCCGGGCACGGTCCGACAACCGGGCCGGATCAGCCCGCTTCGCCAGGTGCTCATAATAGGTGGAAGGGGCAATCGGCAGGACAGTGCAGATCGGCTCGACCCCATGCTCACCGCGAT